>NZ_JAGWCZ010000018.1:0-64052 GCF_020657855.1 Clostridioides sp. ZZV14-6153
TTTCCCTATATGCTGACTATTTTAGCTACTAACTCATGACTAAAGTCACGAGTGTGCGTAGCTATTTTTTAATCAATCTAAGACCTCTCTCTAAAAGAGGTATAGTTAAATCATCCATTCTATAACTCGTCGTTGGACCTGCTGCTCCTATAACTTCTCCTGGTTTTGTTGGAGTAGGACCTACATAGTATATACCTTGACCATTTACATCGAATGGTAACTCTTCACCTTTATTTATACAATCTATCAATCTTTTATGAGCCGCATCTCTTGCTGTATAAAGTATACCGCTTAGACTAATTGTATCTCCACAATTTAATTTAGCTATATCAATCTCACTTACAGGTGTAGTTATCTTTATCATTTTATTTTTCCTCCTAAATTACTACCTTTTTATGTCTCGATGCATGGCAGTTTATATTTACAACAACAGGAAGACCTGCTATATGTGTAGGAAAAGTCTCTATATTTAAACCTAAAGCTGTTGTAGTTCCTCCTAACCCCTGAGGTCCTATACCCAATTTATTAATAGAGGCTAATAATTCACTTTCTAATTTTGCAATATTTTCATCTTCATTAAATTCACCTAGTTCTCTAAAAAGTGCTTTTTTAGCTATTTGAGCACATTTATCTACCGTTCCACCTATACCAACTCCAATTACCATAGGAGGACATGGATTAGGTCCAGCTTCTGAAACTGTATCAATAATAAATTTTTTAATTCCTTCTAATCCATCTGATGGCTTTAACATCTTCATTTTACTCATATTTTCGCTTCCAAATCCCTTAGCAGCAAACTCTATTTTAATTTTATCACCTTTTACCATTTCATAATGAATAATGGCAGGAGTATTATCCTTTGTATTTATTCTACTAATTGGACTTACAACAGATTTTCTCAAGTATCCTTCCTCGTATCCTTGTCTTACTCCCTCATTTATAGCGTCAGTAATTGTATCTCCTTCAACTAAAACCTCTTGTCCTATCTCAACAAAAAATACAGCCATACCAGTATCTTGGCATATTGGTATATTTTTTTTCTTTGCTATTTCAGCATTTTCAACTAATATATTTAATATGTTTTTTCCAACTTCACTTTTTTCAGTTTTAGCTTTCTCTTTTATACAGCTTAAGACATCATCTCCTAAGTATAAACTAGCTTCTATGCAAAGTTTTTTTACTTGTTCAACAATTTGTTCAGATTTTATCTTTCTCAAGCGAACATCCCTCCATTACTTTATAAAAAATATTCGTAATCATATTTACACTTTACCATCATTTTTAAAATTTCTCAATATTTTTATGTCAATTACATAATAGTAGTTAAATGTTTATTTTTAAGTCATTATTTATTTTATTAATTATATAATTTTTTTGTCATTAATTTTCTATCTACAATACCTATTTTTTTATTAAATCTGCAAACTCTACTTTTATAAGTTTCTGTAAGTCAAGTGGTGATAATTCTATTTGGTATCCTATTTTACCAGCACTTACTATAATTGTATCTAATTGTTTTGCACTTTCATTTAAAAAAGTCTTATAAAGCTTCTTCATCCCTACAGGAGAACAACCACCTCTAATATATCCTGTAAGCTTATTTATATCTTTTACATGAATCATATCCACACTTTTTTCTTTAGCTACTTTTGCAGCTTTTTTTAAGTCTAAACTTTCATGTACTGGTATTACATATACATAAATATTCTTACTAACTCCTTGAGTTACTAGAGTCTTATATACTTCATTTACATCTCTTCCTATATCATGTGCTACCTCAACACCATCTACATGTTCACTTTTGACTTCATAAGATAGTACCTTATAATCAATTTTGTTTGAATCTAAAATTCTCATAGCATTAGTTTTTACTTTAATCATACATTCACTTCCTTTTTATAAAATACGAACATTATCTATATTTTCGAATATTCTGTACTATTTTAATAGAGTATTATAGTTAAAATAATTATATTTTAAAACAACAATATTATTATAACTCTATATTAACTTCAAAACTTCATTTTTTTCCAATTCTCTAGAATTTTTTAGTTCTTTTTTTATTATCATAGGAGAATCTCCTAAAATAAATATATTATCTGCTAAAAATAATGCTTCTTCAATATCATGAGTTACAAATAACACAGTTCTTTTTTCTTTTTTAAGTATATTTTTAAAATTATCCATTATTATTTGTTTATTCTTTGCATCAATTGATTTAAAAGGTTCATCCATTATAATAGTCTTTGATGGATAAATAAAAGCTCTAGCAATGTTTACTCTTTGTCTAATGCCCCCACTAAGCATCTGAGGATAAAATTTTTTATATTTAATAATTCCAACCAAATCTAAATATTCATCACAAATTTTATCTAGTTGAGTTTTACTGTAATATTTATTTACAACTATCTTTATGTTTTCTTCTACAGTTAGCCAATCTATTAGCCTGTCTTCTTGAAATATGTAACTTACCTCTAACTTACTCCCAATTTTATTTGAACTTTCTTTAATATTTAAATTACGAGTATCATTTTCTATAATACCACTTATTATATTTAAGAGAGTAGTTTTCCCACATCCAGACTTCCCAAGTATACAGTTAACATTATCTATGTAAAAATCAATATTAAAATTTTTAAATATAATATGATTATCATATTTTTTATTTATATTCTCAATACTTAACCTTATCTTTTCCATAAAAAAGCTCTTCTTGACAAAAATTTTTGAGCTACTTGTAAAATGGCTGAAATTAAAACTATTATAATTATCCATGCAAATATCCCAGATGTATTAAAATTAATTTTTTCAGTTTGTATCATAGTCCCAATACCATATGTAGGTTGACTATATACCTCTCCTGCTATAGCAACTTTTAAGCTTAGTGAAAATGTCGATACTAATATAGATATAATTTGAAATTTTATAGCTAATAAATAAATTTTCAATACCTTATCTATAAACCTTATCTTATACACACTTGCCATTTCTAATAAATTCTTATCAATATTCAATATTGCTCCTAAAACACTATCGTATAAGATTGGAAAAACTATAGCAAACCCAACTATAAAAGGTGTACTATCTTTTTCAAACCAAATTAGTGCTAGTACTACTAATATCATCGTTGGTATTGAACGTGCTAGAGCATTAATTGGCTTTAATAAATTTCTAAAAATCCTGCTTAAATATGCTATTATTGACAATATGATAGCAAAAATCAAAGCAAATAAAAAACTAAAAAAACATCTACCTATTGAATAAAGTATGTCTATATAGAAATTAGAATTTAATACGATTTCTTTAATACTATCAAAGACTTGATTTATTGTTGGTAAGAATATATCATTGTTAATTTTTAAAGCAATAATTTGCCACAAAAATAAGAGGATAACACAAGAAAGTGTTACCTCTAATTTGTCTATAAATTGTTCTTTAATTTTCTTATTTTTCAACAAAGTATATTGCTTCATCTGGTACTTTGCCTCCTACCGTCTTATCATCAAAATTAGCTAATTTTTCATAGTAGTTTTTGTAATCATTAATCATATCTTTAACTGGAATGTACTTTAAATTAGCCCTTTCAAGAGCTTTTCCTATTATTTTAGGTTCAGTAGATATCTTTATATTCTCAGAATATTTACCTAATTCCTCAGGATTTTTATTTGCCCAATCTACACTATTTGATAATTGTCCTAAAAAAGAATCTACAAATTCTTTATTGTCTCTTAAAAAATCAGATTTTATAATTAATGTAGATTGAGGATATCCATCTTTTGAACCACTTACTTCTTTCCATGAATCATTTAAACTTTTTATAATTTTTATATCTGGATTCTTGGACATTAAAGTACTAAGTGCAGGTTCTGGAACAATCCCTGTTGTAATTTTTCCTGCAGCCAATAACGGTACTAGTTCACTTGCAGAATTTACATAATTAAAATTTATATCTGCTGGACTTATATCCTTTTGTGATAAAAGACTTCTTATCGTTATATCTGGAGTAAGACCTTTCCCTGTACATCCAACTTCTTTCCCAATTAAATCAGAATAATCCTTTATATCATCTGTTGATACTAAATAAAGCGACCCCATACCTACAGTACCAACTATATTATAACTTGAAGTTTTATTATACGCTATTGCAGCCATATTTGAAGGAACTATAGCTATATCTACATCTTTTTTCATTACTCTAGTAGAAATTGCTTCTGGTGTTTTCTCAATGCTATACATTGTTTCATATCCATCTTTAATTGCTGGATTTTCATTTGCTAATTTAGCTACTGCTACCGCTGGCAATCCATCTGGAACAGCCACCTTTACTTCTTTAACAACTGCTGGTTCTTCTTTTGGCTTTTCATTTTGTCCTTGTGAACACCCCACTAAAAAAATTACACTTAATGCTACTGATAATATTATATAAATATACTTTTTCATCTCGTCCTCCCAAAACTAACTTTTTATAAAATAATTATATTTATTTATATTAATTTCTGTTAATTTATCGAATAATCCTTCTTATTTAAATCTTTTTATTTACCTATGCTTTATTTTAATATTTTTTCTTTCTCTTACTTGGACTTTTTTGTTGTTTTTTATTGTTTCTATTATTTGCATTATGTTTTTTATTTTCAGTAGAAGTCTTAGACTTATTTTTATTAGAATTATTTCTATTAAAATAAGGCTTCTCATCCTTAGGTTTTATTAGACATCGATGTCCAAAACCTATCAAATCCTCTCTTCCAGCTTCAACTAATGCAGAATATACCAAATCATAGTTTCTAGGTGCTCTATACTGTAATAAAGCTCTTTGCATTGCTTTGTCACGTTTTGATTTTGGAACATAAACTGGCTTCATTGTAAGTGGGTCTATTCCTGTATAAAACATTGTAGTTGATAGTGTTCCAGGAGTTGGATAAAAATCTTGAACTTGCTCTGGTTGATAATGAGTATCTCTCAAATATTCAGCTAACTCTATAGCACTATTTAATGTAGACCCTGGATGACTAGACATTAAATATGGTATCAAATATTGTTTTTTACCTAATTCTTCATTTATAGCAAAAAATTTCTGTCTAAACTTATCATAAGTTTTTCCTGCTGGCTTTTGCATATATTCTAAAACTTCTTCTGATATGTGTTCTGGAGCCACCTTCAATTGACCACTTACATGATGTTCTATTAGCTCTCTAAGAAACTTATTATTTTTATCTGCCATTACATAATCATACCTAATACCAGAGCGTACAAACACTTTTTTTATGTTAGGTAATTTTCTTACAGCTCTAAGTAAATGTAGATACTCACTATGGTCTGCATCTAAGTTTTTACATGGTGATGGAGATAAACATTGTCTATTTTTACATGCACCCTTAGTAATTTGTTTGTTACATGCTGGTCTTCTAAAATTAGCTGTTGGCCCTCCAACATCATGTATATATCCTTTAAAATCATTTAATTTTGTTATTCCTACTGCTTCATCAATAATTGATTTCTCACTTCTACTTTGAACAGCTCTTCCTTGATGAAATGTTATTGCACAAAATGAACAACTACCAAAACACCCTCTTGAACTTACTATGCTAAATTTTACTTCTTCTATAGCTGGTATACCACCAGATTTCTCATATACAGGATGATATGTTTTTTGATATGGTAATCCATAAACTTCATCCAATTCTTCTCTATTTAGAGGCTTCTCTGGCTTATTTTGAACTAAATACTTACTTCCATGAGGTTGAACAATTATATTTCCTCTAAATGGGTCTTGTTCATCATATTGAATTTTAAAAGCCTCTACATATTTCATTTTATCTTCACATATTTCTTTATATGAGGGAATCAATATATAGTTATCATATATTTCTTCTAATGTATCTGAAACATAACATGTCCCATCAATATGTCTAATATACTTTGGGTCATATCCATCATTAAGTGCATTAGCTACATCCACAATCTGCTTTTCACTCATTCCATAAACTAATAAGTCTGCTCCACTATCTATCAACATTGACTTTCTAACCTTATCACTCCAATAATCATAATGGGCAAATCTTCTTAGACTAGCTTCAATTCCTCCTATTACTATTGCAACATCGCTATATGCTTCTCTTATTTTATTACAATAGACTATTGTGGCTCTATCTGGTCTATAACCCATTTTTCCACCAGGAGAATACATATCCTTATCTCTATGCTTTTTACTCACTGAATAGTGATTCACCATTGAATCCATATTCCCTGCATTAACCAAAAATCCAAGTCTAGGCTTTCCTAATTTCATAAAATCATCTGTCGTCTTCCAATTTGGTTGTGCTATTATACCTACCTTATATCCAGCATTTTCTAAAACTCTAGATATTATTGCTGTACCAAAACTATGATGGTCTACATATGCATCACCTGTAACCAACACAAAGTCTAGCTCTTCCCATCCTCTATCTATCATATCTTGTTTACTTATTGGTAAAAACCTATTTTCCATATCATCACCTGCTCAATATATATTTAACAAATACTTTCTTAAAATTAAAAGTATCTTTTAATTTTGTTCTTAACGCTTAATTATAACACAAAAAATACTTAAAACCACAACTTAAATAATTTATATGAACGTTTTAGGTTCAATAAATCAAAATTGTGATTTTAAGTAAATCTATAATACAGTAATTTAAACGTTTTATTCAATTAGTTAGGAAATCTTTACAAGAAGCTCATTTAAATATTTGCTTCAAACTCAACACTATTTACTTCACTACCAAATATTAAGCATGCATCTTTACCATCAAACCATTTTAAAGCAGTTGTCGTTATGTTTACATTTACACCAAACTTTCTGTTACGCATAAATGATTTATAAGTATCAGTTCCATCTTTTAAACAGCTCATAGGGCATTTCCTACATTGTTTATTCTGATTGTTCCATAGTGCTTTATAACATAAATCACCTACATGTGTATCTGGGGCTGACTCAAGCATCTTTTTATTGATAAATAACAGTTCATATGTGTTTCTGTCAACAACATAAGCCCATATGTCCATGTTATCCATTACAGACTTTTGAACTTCTAAAGAGTCCTCTAGTTTACTTTGGATACGCATTTTTAATAAAAACATACTGAGCATCTTAGAAATAAATGTCAATGTATCCACTTCATCACTAGTCCACATACGATTATAGGAACATTCATCAAATCCTACAAAACCTCTAAATTCATTACCTTCTAAAATTTTACATTGTAATATTGAACATATCCCTTGTGCTTTAAGCAAATTTTTTAAATCGCTATTGAGATTATCAACATCATTACAATAAAACAATCCATCTGCATTGAAATTTAAAAGATAATTACCTAAATGACCATAGTAAATATTCTTAAGATTCTCAATTTCTGCTGTTATTCCTTCATTACACCATTCAAATGTATTTTTACAGTAGAGGTTATCATCCGAGTTTTCAAATATATAGACACGACTCACATTAAAATGTTTACCCACAATATCAAGAATCAAATTTACAGCCATTTCTATATTATTTGATTCATACAGTATATCAAATATATAATTTGTAATATGCTCCTTAAAAGACCTTTCTATATTGGTATTTTCATCTGTATTTCTTGTATTTGCTATGTATTGTACTTTATCAATTTTTTTATCATACAAGGCATAACGATTCTTTCCTTTACCCTTAGCTGAATAAAGAGCTATGTCTGCATTTCTAAACAACTGCATGTACTCTGTGCCATCTTTTGGAAATCTAGCAATTCCTACACTCAAAGATATTTTATAATTATATCCTTTACCTACAAAAGACCTCTCAAACGTTTTGACCAATTCCTCTGCTTTGTTCATAATGTCTCCTGTTTCAGAAATATCTTTCATAAAAACAATGAACTCATCTCCACCAATTCTTCCTACTATATCAGATGCTCTAAATAAATTTATTAAATCATTTGCAATTTCACTTAATACAGCATCACCATATAAATGACCTAAATTATCATTTATACCTTTAAAGTCATCAATATCAATAATCATTAAAGTCCCTTGTCTGTTTTTATCCAATGTTATATATTCTTCTATAAGTGCTTGTGATGCTTTTTTATTATATAAGCCTGTTAGTGGGTCTTTTTCCGCTCTCTCTTTTAATTTTTCAGCTTCTCGCTTTGATTCATCAATATCAGTTAAACTACCTACAACTTTATAAGGTATTCCATTATCATCAAACAGTGTCGTTGCTTTTATACTAAACCATGCATAAGTAGTATCTCTAACTCTAAGTCTAATCTCACACTCCTCATATTCACTGCCTGATGAAGTAAGCTTGGTTAATGAAATAAACTTATCTATATCATCAGGATATATGTCAACTGATTTGATTATATTTTTAGTTGCATTTTTAGTTATAGGGTCATAGCCAAATTTATTATACCAATTAGGAGAAATACTCATTTGGTCTTTTTCTATATTCCATTCAACTATAATATTTTGTGTCTGCTTTATAATAATCTCATGACGTTCTTCACTCTTTTTAAGCTCTTGTTCTAATAATTTAGCAGAAGTAATATCGACAATTACACTACATAGTACTGAGTTTCCACTTTCATCAACTATTTTTCTTCCTTTTAATAAAATCCATATAATGCTACCATCTCGTTTTTCAACTCTTCGTTCACATGCAAATGTATCATTTACTTTAAGTTGCTTATTTATATCATCAATCATTCCAGCTCTATCATCTTTGAAAATCAGCTTGATTAATTTATTATCTAGTTCATCTTCTAACTGTTTACGTGTGTATCCAATCATATTTAAATAACCTTCATTTAAATATATACTATCAAAATCATCATTTATCTCAGTTATCACTATTCCACCAACAATGCTATCATTGATAGTCTCTATTTCAAACATTTTTGAGTCTAATTCTTCTTGTATTTTCTTGAGTTCTGTTATATCAGTTAAAACTCCCTGTATATATTCATTCCCTTTACTATCTTTTATAGATTTGCTTCTATCTAAAACCCAAATTATACTTCCATCTTTTTTTACAATTCTATATTCAACTTCAATTTTATCCTGTCTTTTTAATTGATTCAAAACAATACTATTAACCTTGTCTACATCTTCTTTATAAATCATATTTTTAAATTTATTTTTAAAAACTATATCTAAATCCTCTTCAGAATAACCTGTAAGTTCCAAAAACCCCTGACTTACATAGGTCATAGTCATATATTTATCTTTCAAGCAGTTTTTAACACCACCTAATATATTATCAGTAAGTGCCTTGAATTTTTCTTTTTCATTTATAATAGTCTTAGTATTGTTATTTATAATATAAGCTATATATACCACAAAAATTAATATAACTAATAATATTTCTAGCGCAAATATATATACATCAAATGAAATATTATCTGACTGAATAGATACTACTTCATTTGGTACAACAGAAAAAATATACCAATCATTAATTCCAAGTGGTTGATAATTTAACATAAATTTCTTATTATCTAAATTATAGTTAGAATATCCAGATTTATTATTTTTCATATTTTCTTTTATAACTTTTAAACAATTTACTTCATCACAATTATCATTATTAAAAAGTTTAAATATACATGATAATATTTTACTATTTTCATTTGAATTTTGAGCAATTACATCTCCATTTTTTTTGGCAATATAAACGTGTGCTTTTTTATCAAATGCATATAACCCCAACAATTCATTTAATTTTGTTGAATCATAAGCTCCACTTAAAACACCTGCTACTTTTCCATCTTTATAAATAGGGGTAGCTAAAACTATTATTTCTTTTTTATCAATAATAGATTTTAAAGATTCTGATATATTTCTTTCACCATTTTTAGCTTTTTTAAAATAATCTCTATCTTTTACATTACTAATGATTCCATCATTAGAATAACTTTTTCCATCTAGTGCAGAAATAGACATTCTAATTAAAGAACTTCGCTTTACTCCAGACTCCATTAAATTAATCATCATCTCATTATTTATATTATCTAAATTTCCCATAAAACTAGCAATAGATTCAAGCATGTCAAATTGACCACTAAGTTTTGTCTTAAGATTAATTATATTATGCTCTGTAAATTCTGACAAATATGTATGTGTAGTCTCTTTCAATGTATTATCCAATTTAAACTTAAACTTAAAAATAGCCCCACAGGTTAAAATAATTATAATAATAAACAAGACACTAATACCTAAAAGTTTTGGCTTTAGTCTGTTCACCCATACTCACATCCTCATTATATATAATATATTATATGTTTATATTATTTAATTCTTCAATAGGAAGTGATTTAAAGAAAAAATAAACCTCTCAACCATAAATCAAATTATTGTTAAGCTATTTTGTAAACCCTTGCACTTATTTATATTATCTCTTCCTATTTTAATACATATTTTATTTCTTCCTATATTAGAATCAAACAACATATATTTAAATTTATCTATAAAATTTTTATTTTACATTCCTTATAATTATATATTAATTAATATATAAAAATTATTCTCTTTTATAATACTTATATTAATAAATTCCTTATAATTCTTTTCATGCTTATAAACACCTCAAACAATTTAACTAAGTATAAGTTTCATACTCATACTTGAAACTTAGTTTCCGAATAATAATTCTAGCCTGTCACTTTAATATCCTTTTATTTTTCCACTTTTGCTCATATAACAATATAGTCTATAATAATAAAAAATAGCTTTCAAGGTTTGTCATAAATACTATCTATACAAATTTCCATTCTAAATTATAACACACAATATTGCTGTATTCCTGTCAAATGTAAATTTTTTCCATATAGAAATCTAAAAAAAAGATAACTTTTTTAGAAAAATTATCTCTTATAATTTACAATTAATATACTATTATTTTTAATAAAAAATTAAAGGCCAAAAAGTAGTAAAGTTTACTTTTTAGCCTTTAACTTTATTAATTATTCATTTATTTCGTGTAAGAATAGTCCACATCTTACCTTAGGTTCAAACCATGTTGACTTAGCTGGCATTATCTTGCCTGCATCTGCTACGCTTATTAAATCCTCAATACTAGTAGGATACATTGCAAACGCTACCTTCATATCTTCATTAACTCTTCTTTCTAATTCCTCAATACCTCTAATTCCACCAATAAAATCGATTCTCTTATCTACTCTAGGGTTTTCAATTCCTAAAATAGCATCAATCACATAATTTTGTAGTATAGAAATATCTAATGAGTCAACTGGGTCTTCTATGTCTAACAAATTCTTATTTGCCTTCATTTTGTACCATTTATCACCTAGATACATCCCGAAAGTTCCTTTTTTGTCAGGTTTATATTTTTCTTTACCTTCCATTTGTTCTATATCAAAATTTTCTTTTATTTTATTTATAAATTCTTCTTCATTTAAACCATTTAA
Organism: Clostridioides sp. ZZV14-6153; assembly: GCF_020657855.1. Taxonomy (NCBI): domain Bacteria; kingdom Bacillati; phylum Bacillota; class Clostridia; order Peptostreptococcales; family Peptostreptococcaceae; genus Clostridioides; species Clostridioides sp. ZZV14-6153. The sequence goes on from NZ_JAGWCZ010000018.1 coordinate 11,454, forward strand.
GTCTTTAATAACTCTATTATAATCTAAAACCATTAGATTTTCATCTGGTGCAATCATTGCTATAAAATAATTAAATTCTTCTCTTCCAGTATAGTTTGGATTTTTAGCTCTCATTTCTTTAGCTACATTTTCTGCTGAAGCTGTTCTATGATGACCATCTGCAATATATAAATAATCTAATTTTCCAAATTCATTTACTAAATTGCATATTATATCATCACTATCAATCTTCCACACTGTATGCTCTATCTTGTCATCTGTTACAAAATCATATAAAGGTTCATGATTATCCATAAAATCATTTATCATATCATCTATTAATCTTTGATGTTTGTAAGTTACAAGTATAGTTCCCGTATTAGCATCACAGTATTTTATATGATTAGTTCTATCAACTTCCTTTTCTGGTCTAGTGTACTCATGTTTTTTTATTGTTCCATCTAAACTTTCATCAACTGATATACATGCAACTATACCAACTTGAGCTCTGCCATCCATAACTTGTTTGTATATATATATACAATCTTTTTCATCTTTTACTAGAATTTCTTGTTTTCGAAATTCATCCAAATTTTCTCGTGCTTTTAAATAAACTTTTTCATCATATAAATTTATATTTTCATCTAAATCAATTTCTGATTTATCTATATGCAAAAATGAATATGGATTCCCTTTTGCAATTTCTCTAGCTTCTTCACTATTCATAACATCATAAGGAAGTGCTGCTACTTTATCTACTATATATTTATTTGGTCTAATCGCCTTAAATGGTTTAATCGTTGCCATTACTAAATTCCTCCTAATTGTATAAAATATTTTATAATGCTACCCCTATTAGATTGTTGAAGTCAAGAAAGTAGTCTTGAATCACATTTACAATTTCTTCTCCAATTCTTTCTTGAGCTTCTACTGTAGATGCACCAATATGAGGTGTAGGAGAAACTCTTGGGTGATTTACTAAATCTAGATTTAATGTAGGTTCTTGCTCATAAACATCTATAGCTGCTGCTGATAATTTCCCCTCATCTAATGCTTTTAGTAAATCTTTTTCGTCAACCAAACCTCCTCTTGCACAGTTTATTAAATAAGCTCCATCTTTCATCTTATTTATTTCTTTTTCAGTTATTACTGCCCCCTTATTCTTATCAAAAGGTATGTGTAAAGATAAGAAATCTGCTTTTTGTAAAACTTCTTCCATATCACAGAATCTATATTTGTTAAAGCCTTGCGCTTCACCCATTATATCAGTATATATAACATTCATACCTAATAGTTCTGCCCTCTTTGCAACTTCTTTTGCAATTCTTCCAAAACCTACAAGTCCTAATGTTTTTCCATTAATTTCTGTACCTTTGTATTTTTTCTTCTCCCATTTTCCATCTCTCATAGTTACATTTGCAGTATTTATGAATCTTGCAAGTACAAATAATTGACCTATTGTAAGTTCTGCAACAGATATACTACTTGCATTTGGAGTATTCATAACTTTTATGCCATTAGCTTCTGCATATTTAACATCTATATTGTCTAATCCTACTCCACCTCTTACTATCAATTTTAACTTTTTACCTTCTAATGCTTTGTCTATTACATCCTTAGTAACCTTAGTGGCTGAACGTACTACAAGTACATCAACATCTTTAAGTTTATCTCCTAAAACATCCTTTTCATAAAACTCCTCTATCACATTAAAATCTAACTCTCTCAATTTTCTCGCTGCATCTTTCTCTATTCCATCAGTAATTAATATATTATACATAACAAACGCCTCCAATTATATTCACTTAATTTTTCCAATTTTTATTTTTTAAAGTATTTTCATCACTAAAAAACTTTATTTAATTACACTTTCTATTTATATAATTTTCAAAATATTTTTTATTAAAGTCATATCAAATTTTATTAATATTTGTTAAAAATTTAATATGTAATTTTCATAAAACACATTTTATTTTATATATTTTAAATTTAACTTAAAATACACATAATTTTGTAATATTACTTATTAAAACCTAATATATCATCAATATTATTTAATAATTCTTGTACATCTTCGACAGTATAGTCACCCATATGTGAAATTCTAAAAGTTTTTTCTTTTAAATTGCCATAACCATTTGCTATTTGGAATCCTCGTTCTTGTAATTTTGAATTTAAATTTGATACACTAATACCTTGAGTATTTTCTATAACAGTAAGTGTATTGGATAAGTGATTTTCATTGGTAAAAATTTGGAAGTGTTTTTTAGCCCAGATTCTAACTAAGTTTGCCATGTCTTCATGTCGTTTGAATCTGTTATCTAGGCCTTCATCTAATATATTATCTAATTGGAAATCTAAAGCGAACATGTGAGAAAGAGATGGTGTTGAAGGGTATTGGTAGTTTTTCTTGATTAAGTATTCATACATTTCTAACAAATCAAAATAAACTCCTCTAAAAGGTACTTGCTTAGCTCTATCGATTGCTTTTTGAGAAAATGTGCAAATAGACATTCCTGGTGGTAATCCCAGTGCTTTTTGTAATGATGTTATACAAATATCTATTCCAATCTTATCAACCTCGACTTTTATTCCACCGGCTGAACTTACAGTGTCTACACAGTAGACCACATCTTTATATTTTTTAACAACTTCTCCAATTTCTTCTATTGGATTTCTTATTCCAGTTGAAGTTTCATTGTGAGTTACGGTTATTAAATCATATTCTCCAGTAGAAAGCACCTTATCAACCATTTCTGGTGTTGTTGCCTCTCCTAATTCAACTTTAAATATATCCGCTGGGACATTATTAGCCACTGCCATTTTGTACCATCTATCACCAAAGGATCCACAGGAAAATACTGCTGCCTTTTTGGATGTACAGGAACGAATGGAGCCTTCCATTAAACCAGTTCCGGACGACGTGGATAAAAGTATCGTGTTGTTGGTATAGAATAATTTTTGCATTTTTTCACTTATACTTTTTTGAAGTATAGATGCATCTTTCCCTCTATGCCCTATCATTGGTGTAGCCATCTTTTCCAAGACTTCTGCTCTAACATCAATAGGACCAGGAATAAATAATTTCTTACTCATTATAATTCCCTCCTTTTTTAGTTTGTAATATGGATAGTGTGTTTACTGTCCTTATTTTTAATATCTATAATATCAAGCTAAATTAAGTATGTCAACATAAAAATTATTTTTTATATATAATTTATTTTCTATATTTTGTGAAACCATCCATTTTGCACCTTATCATTAGTTCGAATTTTCTGAATTTATGTACTAAAAAAAATACACTTTTTAAATATATAAATTATTTTTTTTAGCATATAAATTTAACGCTATTATAAGATTTTTTTTAAGTATAGCTAAGTTATTTTTATCTTATATTTTTTAATTTTATATTTTTTGATATATCATTTGACATAGTAAATATGTAATTACTTAAAGTTCAATATATTCAACTTTTTCTTCTGATTCAGCAAAAAACCATTCTTCATCAGAAAAATCACCTTCTGCTATTTGACCAATAGGCATCTTCATATATTTTCCAGTTGCTGTTACTGCTATCTCTCCATTTGGCAAAATTATTTCCCCTGTACCTTCAAATAATTTTCTATTTTCTTTAGTTATCCTTCCAACTACTCTTATAGTAGCATCTGTTGGTACTGGTTTTTTATATTTCAATTCTAAAGATACTGTCACACCCCATATTTGGTCATCATTTATACTTACAGCTCTTCCAATAGTCTCATCTAATATTGCAGCAGACATACCTCCATGAACTCTCCCTGGATAACTCTGATGCCAATCTTTTGTATTACAAATTGATACAAGTTCTCCATTTTCAAGTTCATAAAAATCTGCTTTTAATCCTAATTCATTTTGTGTTCCACAAACTAAACAAGATTTACTACTATTTTGCTTTTTTAAAACCTTATACTTTCCCAAAAACTCCATCTCCTAACTAATATTGATAGCCACTTAATATTCATAATACTAAAATATATTATATAATATTAATTAAATCCCTGCAAATTTCTAATAAGCAAAAATAGGCTATTTCAGCATTAAAATCTTAATCCAAAGTATTATTTTCTAAAAAAAGCACAATATGATTTTATGTAATTAAAATTACCTAAAATCACATCATGCTTTAAAAATAAAATATATCTTATACCCTAAATATAAAACTATGCCACAATAAATTTTTTACTAATTCCCCCAATTATATGACCCAATTGTATTATATAAATTAAACTATAATTCTAAATTTCATTTACTATTAATTCTCCCATTTTCTTTGTCCCAACAACAGTTCCTATACTATTATATATATCACTAGTTCTGTATCCTTTTCTAAGTACATTTTGTACTGCATCTTCAATGCATTTAGCTTCATCTTCTAGATTAAAGCTATGTCTTAACATCATTGCCACAGATAAAATAGTTGCAATTGGATTTACAATATCTTTTCCAGCTATATCAGGAGCACTCCCATGTATTGGCTCATACATTCCAAAGCTATCTTCTCGAAGTGATGCAGATGGTAACATACCTATAGAACCTGTAACCATGGATGCTTCGTCAGATATTATATCTCCAAATATGTTATTAGTCACTATTACATCAAATTGGCTAGGGTCTCTTACAACTTGCATAGCAGCGTTATCAACATACATATGTGATAGCTCTACATCATCAAATTCTTTAGCTAAGCTCTCCATAATACCTCTCCAAAGTCTTGAACTTTCAAGCACATTTGCTTTATCTATACTGACAAGTTTATACTTTCTATTTCTAGCGATTTCAAAAGCCCTTCTTCCAATTCTTCTTATTTCATTTTCATTGTATACCTCTACATCATAAGCCTCTTCAACACCATCAATAATCTTTCTTCCACGTTTTCCAAAATAAATGCCCCCTGTTAACTCCCTCACAACAACAAAATCAATGCCTTTTTCTACTATATCTGCTCTAAGTGGTGAAGATTCCTTTATACTTTCATATATAGTTGCTGGTCTCAAATTTGCAAATAAACCTAAGGATTCTCTCAATTTTAAAAGACCTGCTTCTGGTCTTGTATCTCCCTTACATTTATCCCACTTTGGACCTCCAACAGCTCCAAGTAATACCGCATCGTTTTTTCGACATATTTCAACAGTTTTATCAGGTAGAGGTTCTCCAGTTTCATCAATTGCACATCCTCCAGCCAATACATATTCACAATCAAATTTATGATTAAATTTATAACAGATTTTATTTAAGACCTTTATACCTTCTTCTATAATTTCTGGCCCAACACCATCACCTTTTATGACTGCTATTTTACAATTCATACACCATTACCCCCTGTTTACCTTTATTGAGTTAATTAGACCTTCATTTGTTATGATATTTTGCATAAACTCAGGAAATGGTTCTGCCTTATATTCTGCTCCTTTTGTTATGTTTTTTATTACACCTGTTGAAAAATCCACTTCTATAGTATCGCCTTCTTCTATACTATTAGCAGCTTCCTCACATTCAAGTATTGGAAGCCCTATATTTATAGAATTTCTAAAAAATATTCTAGCAAAAGTTGATGCAATTACACATGATACTCCACTTTCTTTTATTACGATTGGAGCATGTTCTCTTGATGAACCACACCCAAAATTTTTAGTTGCAACTATAATGTCTCCAACCTTTACTTTAGATACAAATTTATCATCAATATCCTCCATACAGTGCGTTGCTAATTCCTTATAATCAGCTATATTTAAATATCTAGCTGGTATTATTACATCTGTATCTATATTATCACCAAATTTAAAAACCCTTCCATTAGCAATCATAAACTTTACCTCCCTTAAATTATTTCTGATGGTTTTGATATTTTTCCAGTTATAGCTGATGCTGCTGCTACAGCTGGACTAGCAAGATACACTTCTGAATCAACATGACCCATTCTTCCTACAAAGTTCCTATTTGTTGTTGAAACTGACCTTTCTCCTGCTGCAAGTATACCCATATGACCTCCAAGACATGGTCCACATGTTGGTGTAGAAACAGCTGCTCCTGCTTCTATAAAGGTAGTAATATAGCCTTTTTCTATTGCTTCAAGATATACCTTTTGAGTTCCAGGAAATATCATTACTCTAACTCCATCTGCAACTTTTTTACCTTTCATGATTTCAGCTGCAATTTCAAGGTCTGATATTCTTCCATTTGTACAAGAGCCTATTACAACTTGGTCTATCTTTATATCTTTCTCAATCTCATCTACTGTTTTAGTATTTTCAGGAAGATGTGGAAAAGCTACTGTTTCTTTTAATTCAGCTAAGTCAATTTCATATATTTCATCATAAATTGCATCTTCATCTGCTTCGTATACATTTACAACTTTTTCTGTTGTTGTACACTTATGTGAATTTATATATTCTATAGTTTTATCATCTACTGGAAAAATTCCATTTTTAGCTCCTGCTTCTATTGCCATATTACAAATAGTAAATCTATCATCCATAGATAGATTACTTACTCCATCTCCACAAAATTCCATAGATTTGTAAAGTGCTCCATCAACACCTATCTTCCCTATTATATGAAGTATCACATCTTTTCCAGTTATCCATTTATTTGGCTTATTCTTTAGGACAAATTTTATTGCACTAGGTACCTTAAACCAACATTTTCCTGTAGCCATCCCAGCTCCCATGTCAGTTGAACCTACGCCAGTGGAAAAAGCGCCTAATGCTCCATATGTGCAAGTATGAGAATCGGCACCTATGATTACATCTCCTGCTGTTACTATACCTTTTTCAGGAAGAAGAACATGTTCTATTCCCATATCTCCTACATCAAAGAAATTGACCACTCCTTTGGATTTTGCAAAACTTCTTGTAAACTTACACTGCTCTGCACTCTTTATATCTTTATTAGGTGTAAAATGGTCCAAAACTATTGCCACTTTAGACTTATCATAAACCTCTTCAATTCCTAACTTTTCAAACTCTCTAATAGCTACTGGTGATGTTATATCATTTCCTAAAACTATATCTAGGTTTGCTTCAATCAATTGTCCTTTCTTAACCTCATTTAAATTAGCATGTTTCGCTAAGATTTTCTGCGTCATAGTCATCCCCATTTTCTGCTTCCTCCTCAATATAACTTTTATTTATTGCATTCATAAGAGCATTAATAGCTGCTGTGTTTATATTTTCTGATATGCTTACCCCAAAATAAACTTTATCATTATGTTCTATTCCAACATAGGCTACACCTCTTGAATGTGAACCTTCCTCTAATGCATGTTCCCAATAATATCTAAATTTATAATCTTTCATGCCACATTGTTTTAATGCGTTGTTAAATGAATCTACAGGACCATTTCCTATTCCAACAATTCTTTGTTCATTACCCATATAGGTTACTCTTGCAGTCATCTCAATCATATTAGTATCATCAGAATCATCATTCTCATAATTTATTTCATCCATCGATTTTATCTTATACTTCTTAACTTTATAAGGACTCTCAACATCAATATATTCCTTCTTAAATAAGTTAAATATTGATTCACTACTAAGTTCCTCTCCTATTCTATCAGATTCCATTTTAACTACATTTCCAAAATGAGAATGCATATTTTTAGGTATCATGAAACCATAATCTGTTTCCATTATATAAACAGCTCCGCCTTTTCCTGATTGACTGTTTATTCTAATAATTTCTTTGTATTCTCTACCTATATCATGAGGGTCTATTGGTAGATATGGAACTTCCCAACAACCATCATTTCTAGTGTTAATTGCTATCATACCTTTTCTAATAGCATCTTGATGAGAACCTGAAAAAGCACAATGTACAAGATTTCCTGCATATGGATGTCTGTCATGTACTGTAAGTTTTGTACAATCTTCATATATTTCTATCATTTTATCGATATTACTAAAGTCTAACTCTGGATTTATTCCCTGTGTATAAAGATTAAGACCCACATTTACTATATCCATATTTCCAGTTCTTTCACCATTTCCAAATAATGTACCTTCAAGTCTATCTGCTCCAGCTAATAACCCAAGCTCACTTGCCGCTGTACAAGTCCCCCTATCATTGTGAGTGTGTAAGCTCATTATAATAGAATCTCTACAGCTTATATTTTCACAAAACCATTCTATTTGGTCTGCATATACATTTGGTGTTGCCATTTCTACTGTTGATGGAAGATTTATTATAACTTTCTTTTGTGGTGTTGGTTTCCACACATCTATAACTGCCTCACATATTTCAAGTGCATAGTCCATTTCTGTACCTGTGAAACTTTCAGGTGAATATTCAAAAATAAAATCTGTTTCAGGATATTTTTTTGCTTCTTCATTGAATAATTTTGCTCCCCCAACTGCTATATCTATGATTTCTTGTTTACTCATATTAAAAACCACTTCTCTTTGAAGAACAGATGTAGAGTTATATAAATGTATTATTGCTTTCTTACATCCTTTTACTGATTCAAATGTTTTTTCTATAAGATGAGCTCTGGATTGTGTAAGTACTTGTATAGTTACATCATCTGGAATCATATTTTCATCTATTAACTTTCTTAAAAATGTATACTCTGTATTTGATGCTGATGGAAAACCTACTTCTATTTCTTTAAATCCTGTATCCAAAATCATTTTGAACATTCTGACTTTTTCTTCTACATTCATAGGTGTTGGTAGTGATTGATTTCCATCTCTTAAATCGACACTACACCAAACTGGAGCTTTTGTTATTTCATTATCTGGCCATTTACGATTTGTCATTTTCATTCTATTATATTTTTTATACTTTCCATATTTCATGTTATTCCCCCTCTTCTTTGTTTTTTGTATTCAGTATACCTTGTATCGACGCAATTCTTCCCCTTTTTAATTCATAAGTACAAATGTTAAATTTATCATTAGAATAAAAATAACCTCATCTCTAGTAAAACTAGAGACGAGGTTTTGCTCGCGGTACCACTCTATTTAGCTTTTTAAAAAGCTCCCTTAGTAATAGTTACTACTAATTATTATAATAACTATTTTTCCTGTAACGTGGAAATACGGTTAACCTAAATTTTAAAACTTAGGAAACAGCTCCTAGACAAGTTCAGAATTATCAACTGCTAAATCACACCATACTTTAGCTCTCTGGAAGTTTCATGATTCTTACTACTTCTATTCATCGCTTTTTAAATCATTTAAATTTTCTAAATATTTTGATTTAATAGTTATTATATACACATTAAAATGTATTGTCAACACAAAAAAATAATTATCTGTATTTTTTTATTATTTATTTTTGTCAAGCAATCTTCTAAATCATGCTAACGATTAAAAATAGTATGGTATTACTCCTTAAATTTTTTTATCTTTTCATCTATTATACTCAATAATTTTTTTTCATCTTCCAAACTCAACGCATTTAATCTAACTTTGTAATTAAAATTATCAGCATATACATTTAATATATTTTTTGTCACTTCTATTTTTTCTACTACTTTATAATTAAATTTTTGATTTTTTCTAGCTTTTATACTGAAGATACATTGATTATTTATTGATATTGAATGATTATCAAGAGTAAGATATACTTTTCCCTTATATCTATTTGAAAAATCACGACCTTGTTTAAAAAGAAAAACTGCTGTTATTATACATAAAAGATACAAAAATGTTGTTGAATATATAAAAATTGTGGCCAAGATTATAAGGGCTAAAACCATATTTATAACCATTCCCTTTTTGAAATAACCATTGTCATAATAATTCATATAGATAAACTTATTTTTACTCAAATTTTCTCACTCCTAAAACTCTAAAAATTTATATTAAAAAACTCTACAATTTCATCTTCATGATAATTTATTACTAGTTCTTCTGGAAAATTTACTGATTTTAAAACTTTCTCTGCACTTTCAAATTCACCTATAGAATAACATATATGAGAATCTGTACCAAGAATAACTCTTACACCATATTGTTTACATAACAGCAACATTTCACTTGCATTTTCCCAAGTTCCAGTTCTATGAGAATTCAAACTTAATGAAGAGTTATTTATCTCTAGAAGAATATTTTTATCCTTTGCTTTTTTTACTATAGACTCATAATCTAAAGGGTATCTACTATCATCTGGATGCCCAATTATCTTTACTCTAGGTTTATCCATCACTTTTAAAATAGCATTTGTATTTTCTTCTTTTGTACCTGAAGCTATACAAGGTCTATGCAAACTTGCAATTATATAATCTAAATGTTGTAGCATATCTTCTGGAACATCTAAGTTTCCATCATAATCCATGATATTTCCTTCTATACCTCTAAGAATCTTTAAATCTTGTATTTGACGTGGAAGTAGATGTAAATTATAGAAGTAAAATGGATGTGGTCCTCCTGGCATATTAGGACCATGATCTGATATACCTAAATATTTTATATTTTTTTGAATTGCTTCTTCAACGTTTTCTTTAAAAGTACTATGTGCATGTCCACTTATTAAAGTATGACAATGTACATCTATAATAGCTTTTTTCATTAAATTTCCTCCTAATATCTTATATAAATTTTGTAGATAGTTAAAGGGCTATTTTAAAACTAAAGCTGTCAAAATAGACAGAGTAATGTTTTAAAACAGCCCCCCTTTTTGATTATTTTATATTTCTAAGTCTTTAAATTTATCTTTAAATAATTCTCCAATACTTCCTAGAGATTCTTCTACTTCTAAAAACTCTGTTATATCTTCTTCTGGTTCTCTAGTTGCCTCTTTTATTGAAACTAACATTCTCTTAGTTTTTGGTTTAAAATCAAGAATTTTAACTTTAATTTCGTCTCCAATATTAACAACATTAGTAACTTTAGCTACTCTAGTATCACTCAATTCAGAAATTGGTAAATAAGCATCTACACCTTCTTTGATTTGAACAAAGGCTCCCTTTTCTATAATTCTAAGAACTTTAGCATTAACAACATCATCAACTTGTAATTCTTTTGCTATTAAATCCCATGGGTCATTGTTTATATCTTTTAATGCTAGTGCAATTTTTTTAGTTTCTTGATTTACATCTAATACATAAACTTCCACTTCTTGGCCTTCAGAGACAACATCTTCAACACTTTCAACTCTTGCCCAAGCTAGGTTATTTATATGTGCTAATCCTTCAATTCCACCAATATCTATAAAGGCACCATAAGGCATTATCTTCGTTACTTTACCATCTCTTTTTTGACCAACTTCAAGAGAATTAAATAATTCTTCTTTAGCTAATTTAATACGAGCTTTTTCTTCTTCTCTTTCATGTTTAATTCTAGCTCTTTCGGCTTCTTTTTCTGCCTTAATTTGAACTCTTCTTTCTTCTCTCTCTTTATTTATACGTTCTTGTAATACATCTCTATGAGATGCTACAAATCTATTTTTTCTAGCATCCATTTCTTTTATATATACTTCTAAGTTAAGACCAACAAATTTAGACGTATCTGTAATAAATTTTGTGTCAAGCTGAGAAATTGGTATAAAAAATGTATATGTATTGTAATTAGCAAATACACCTTTTTCTATATTTTTTTCAACATTTACAGTTATTATTCTATGTTCATCATAAGCTTTGTGTAAATCAGCAAAATCTTTTTTTCTATCTAACTGTAACTTAGATAAAGTTATTGTTCCATCTTTTTGAGATACTTTTGTTATTATAGCAGTTATTTCATCATCTATATGATACAAATCTTCTATAGGTTGATTTTTTTCTATATTTAATTCACTTATAGGTATTATTCCATCAAACCCATAACCTAATTCTAGTTGTACTTCGTCATTTCTCACTGCAGTTATTTTTCCAGTTATCAATTCCCCAACTTTCACTTTGCTGAACACTTGCTCTTGTTGCTCAAGTAGCTCTTGCATTGTTAAATCATTTTCCATTATATAAACATCCTTTCCTCTTATTGATTATCATATCTGTAAATATTATACCATTAATATTGCAAATACTTACATTTTTCTTACTATAATTTTAAATTTTAATTCTAGTTTATATCTTTGTAAATTATAAAAAATATCTTCTTAAATTAAAATACAAATTTTAATTTTTATCTAATAAGATATGCTCCTAAAAACCTTATACTATTTAGATTTTACTCCTGTATTGCTTTAGGTTTTGATAGAGAACCTTTATAAAATATAAAGAAACAAATTGCTGTAATAGTAGCTGCTGTTATATCGGCAACTGGCTCTGCTAAAAGTACAGCAAAAAGTTTTTCATCAAAAAACATTGGAAGTATAAATATTAAAGGTATTAAAAGCACAACTTTTCTAAGAAGAGCTAAAATTAAAGATATTTTTGCTTTTCCAAGCGCTAAAAATGTTTGCTGGCAAGCTAATTGTATTCCAAACATAAAAGAACCAGCAAAATATATTTTTATACTCCAACTAGTCATACTAAGTAATTGTGGATTTTTGTTAAATATACTGACAAAAACCGTAGGGAATATCATAAGTAGAATCCACAAAATTGCAGAATATGTAAAACATGACAATAAACATAACTTAAAGGTCTTTTTTACTCTATCAATCTGTCCTGAACCATAATTGTAACTTATTATCGGCTGTGCCCCTTGTGTAAATCCCATGTTAGGAAGCATAAGAATTTGCATTATACTACTCATTATTGCCATTGAACCTACTGCTAAATCGCCTCCATACATCTGTAATTTGCTATTTAATGCTATAAGCACTAAACTCTCTGTAGATTGCATTATAAAAGGAGAAATTCCTAGCCCCAATACCGGTAAAATAATACTTGCTTTAGGCATCATGTATTTCTTTTTTATCTTAAGTATACTTTTCTTTCCAAATAGAAATACCAATACCCAAATAGCAGAAACTCCTTGTGCAATTATAGTGGCTAATGCAGCTCCTTTTACTCCCATACCAAATCCAAATATAAAAATTGGGTCTAGTATTATGTTTATCAAAGCTCCTATAGCAACCGTAATCATACCCGTTGTCGCAAATCCTTGAGTATTTATAAAAGTATTCATACCTAATGAAATTTGAACAAATACTGTACCTATTAAATAAATATTCAAATAATCCATTGAGTATCCAATTGTAGATTCGCTTGCTCCAAATAGCCAAAGTAAGGGTTCTTTTCCAATCTGAAAGCCTATAGTCAAAAGTATCGCCAAAATAACTAACACAGAAAAACTATTACTCATTATTTTCTCTGCTCCATCATTATCCTGTTCGCCCATTTTTATAGCAGCTAGAGGACCTCCCCCCATACCAATTAAATAACTACATGAAGTTATTATAATTATTATAGGAAATGCTACTCCGACACCTGCCATAGCAACTTCTCCACTTTCCATTCTACCAATAAAGATTCTATCTACTATGTTGTACAAAACATTTACAATTTGTGCAATAATAGCTGGTGTAGCCAATTTAAAAAGCAATTTACCCACATTCTCACGACCTAAATCAGTATTTGAATTTTCCATCTTAAAACCTCCTTAATAATTTAATATTTAAATCTATTACTATTAAAAATACATTTTATATAAAAACTTTATTTTATTGATAGACAAGTTTAAATTAATTTCCTCATAAATAATACTATACTATATTTCTTTTATCATAGTAAATATTTTAATACCAAATGAATTTAAATATTTTGCCTAAATAAAAAATATTTTTCACATACTTTCATAAAAAAACTATCCAAATATACTATTGGATAGTTTTATATTATATGTAGAGAAAGGGCTGATACTATAACTCCAGACAATAAATTGCCCAAAAATACCCCTATAAAAGCATCTTTTATTCTCATTTTTAGGATTGAGGCTATCGCAGATGCAGTCCATGTTCCTGTTGTTGGAAGTGGTATACCTACAAATAGTATTATACCTATTATTGAAACGCTTTTTAATTTCTTCATTCTTGAATTTATTTTTTTATCAATTGTGTTAGCAAGTCCCTTAAATAACTTTTTCCCTCTCAAAAACTGCAAGATGTGTCTAAACGTCAATATCAAGGGAATTGATACCAAGGTAGAACCAATCACACTAAATACATAAACCCATATAGGATTTAAGCCCATTGCAATGCCTATAGGAATGGCTCCTCTTAATTCTGTTACAGGAACCATAGACAAAATTAATATGTGCAAATATCCCAAACTATCCCCTCCTATTCTAAGTGATATAAAGCTACGAATTTATTTGTTCTATAACCTCACCATTTTTCTTGTTAACCAAAAATGCATTTTTAGCTAAGGAAAGCATAGGTAAATCACTTTTGGAGTCTGAGTATGCATATGAATTTTCATAATCAATCTCAATTCCAAGTTTATCTAATACAGCATTTATTCTCTGTATTTTTTCAATTCCCTTGCAGTTTTCGCCAATAAATTGGTTTTTGTATCTTGAATTTTCACAAAATAGTTCCGTACCTATAACCTCATCTGCAAAATCATAGTACTTAAAGTACTTCATATATGCATATGGAGATGCAGTTATCATAATTACAACATTATGTTCTTCTTTGTTTTTATATATTACTTTTTTCATAGACTCATTAATTTTTTTCATTATACAACTATCAAAAAAATCTTTTAACTCATCTTCGCTAAAATCTACTATTGGATAAAAGATTGCCTCTTTGGCTTTTTTCAAAGGGACTATTTTAACCAAATACATGATTAGAGTAAAAATTATGTATGGCAATTTTATAATAGTCTTAAGTGTTTTATTTTTTAAAGAATAAATAAAAAAGTCTACCATACTATCAGTATTTATAACAGTATAATCTATATCGAGCAATAATACACCTTTTTTCATAAGTATTTCCCCACCCTATCACTAAAAAATTAATATTATTAAACATGCAATTACCCATAAAATTACGTTTATTTTTAAAGCATTATCTTTTAGTACAATGTCAGTAGGATTTCCTTCATTTGTTTTATTAATTATATAATTATATCTAAGTACACCATAAACTACAAATATTGTTGTAAATATCATATCTGGCTTTTCTGGATTACTTGTAGAATATAATGCATAACATACAATTGTAGAACTTAATATAACTATCATCATTTGATTTAAATTTTCTATATCATAATCTTCTAGTATTTTTCTATGCTCAACTGCATCATCTTTTAAAATTATTATTTCTTTTTTACGTTTTCCAAGAGCTAAATACAGAGATAAAAAAAATGTACATAATATTATCCAGTTTGATAATCTAACATCTATAGCTACACATCCTGCATAAACTCTAAGTATAAAACCAAGAGATATAGAAAACACATCTAATAGAATTATATTCTTTAACTTAAGAGAATATAATATATTATTTATCAAATATAAAATGAGAATTATAGTCAGTTTGAAATTAATAATCGTTGACAAGCAAATTGAAATTAGAGCTAAAACAACAAATAATATATTCGCACTTCTTTTACTTATTCTTCCACTTGCTACTGGTCTATTACGTTTTTTAGGATGTTTTTTATCTTTATCCATATCTATAGCATCATTTAATGCATATGCTGATGATGATATCAAACAAAAACACACAAAAGCTATAAATGTATTTAACAATAGACTTATATTTAGTATATTGTTTGAAAATATTATAGAAGCAAATATAAATAAATTCTTTATATACTGCTTTATTCTCATTAATCTTATATAATCTGAAATTTTAGTAAGAAGATTAATTATTGTATTTGTCTGTTTCATAAACTTACTACCCTTTCAACATTATTTTTTAAACAGGATATGATTTTATCCCAATATTTAAAATTTCTATAAATCCATTGATATTACTAATTATTATAGTGACTAGCAACAATGATAAAAATATATTGTACATGCTTTTTTCATTTTTTCTAAGTGCTTTAGTAAAGTAAGCTAATAAAACTATAACTGCAAAACTAAAATTTATAGTCATTATACTTGAATTAGTCAGATTGTACCCTATTATACCATGTAAAACTAAATTAAATAAAATTATTCCCATACACAACTTAGGAACTCTTTTTTCTGAGTTCTCAATAACTGCTAAAACACAAAAACAAAATGCTAATAAAGTAAGAATAACTGGTATTGTTGCAACTTCTCCATTTTGCAAAAATAGTCCTTTTTTAATCTCCGCTCCAGGAAAATAAAAAACTGAATACAATAATCTTTCTATAATCATTGCAACTTTTTCTAAAATAGGCTCTCCACTTATAAACTTTGTATCATATTGTATTACATTTCCAAGATTCATAAAACTTTCATAAGATTTTGTTGAAACTACACAAATATATGCCATTAAAATAAATGTAATTAAATGCTTTAATATTTTACCTATTTTCAACTTAAATTCAAATATTATGTTAAGCAAATACAAATATATATTACTAATAGTTATTCCAAATAATGGTATAGCTGCTAATTCTACTAAATAAGAGTTTTTTCCATTCATTTTATTTGCAATAAATATAAAAAATATTAATGTAAACTGACTATATATAAATCTTTCTACATTCAAGGTCATAAATAGTTGTGGAAAAGAAAATATCATTATCATAGTAAGTAAAATTAAAGTTAATCTTTGCATTTTTATTTTTTTAATATGATTAAAAACTAAAGTTATAGATGTAGCACTAGTTACTATTTGTAGACAAATCAATCCAAATCCATAAGCACTATTAAAATCGGTTGTCCCTGGATTTGCTATCGAGGTACATAGTAAATATATTGGATATGCAAAAATTGATATAATAGC
The DNA here is from genome assembly GCF_020657855.1 of Clostridioides sp. ZZV14-6153. Taxonomy (NCBI): domain Bacteria; kingdom Bacillati; phylum Bacillota; class Clostridia; order Peptostreptococcales; family Peptostreptococcaceae; genus Clostridioides; species Clostridioides sp. ZZV14-6153. The sequence goes on from NZ_JAGWCZ010000018.1 coordinate 28,230, forward strand.
TGAAAATAATACATGCTTGCTATTATCTTGATTTATAGCAAATACATTTAAATTGAATAGTACACCTGTATCTGTATCTAATAATACATCATAAGTGTTGTTCAAATCATAAAATATTGTAGTTTTAGAAAAGAATGCTATCGTTATTATTAAATAAGTTATTGTGACTAATATAAATAAAAACATCTCATTTTTATATTTAAATATATTATTTTTCAATATATATCACCCTCCATTCATTATATAGGATTTGTTACTACCTACAATTTATTCTTTTAACTATAATAATCATTTTTATAATATCCTTACTTGTTTTATTGTAATTGAATAATTCCTTATTTACAACCACAATATTTACTTTATTAAAAGCTATAATTAAATAAAAATTATTTGTGTAATATATATTGGAAGCCTATAAAATTAGAGTTTGCAAGTGATTTCAATGTAAAATATTGGAATGATTCAATATAAAAATAGATGCTGTCAGTTAGTGTAGATAAAATTTCACTACAATAAATCAAAGCATAATATAAGGTGCTGTATCAAAATAGAGATAAGCCTCTTTTTCATTGTTGAAATGCTGAAAATATATTTGATTTCATACAAAAAAGAGTGCCTCATGAACTAAAAAGTTCATTTTGAGACACACCCTTATAAATTAAGCTATTATTAAATACTATACAAATTTTAAGTACATTATAAATTGATTATACTGTAACATTATTAACTCCATTTTCTTCCCATTGTTTAATTTCTTTTAACCTAGCAATTATCGGCAAATGCTGAGTACACTCAATTTCACATTTTCCACAAGCTATACATTCTTTAGCTTTTGCTTTACTATTCATTGTATAATTCCAATGTGCTAGCCCATAAACCGATTTTATCATTTCTTCATCACTCTTTTTAAACATCTGTTTTTCATTATAGAAAAGCATATATGCTGGAGTGTTTATATCTTTTGGACATACTTTACAGTATCCACAACCTGTACATATTTCATTCATGTTTTTACTTAATCTAGTTTCAATATCATGTATATCTTTATCTGAATATATTTTGTTCTCATCTGCAATTTTACAAGCATCATCTATATCCTGCTTTTTATTAACTCCTATTAACGATATATTTATTTGTGGAATTCCTATGTTAAATCTTAAAGCTGATTCTACAGTACTTTCACCTTCTCTTGCTAGAAAAGAAAGCTCTTCATTGTACTTTGGAATAGTTCCACCACTTAATGGATTCATAGCGACAACACCATATCCATTTTCAACAGCATGTTTAGCACCCTTTAATCTATATGGAAAGTTTAATATATTAATTCCCATAGTAACACCTTCAAACTTATTTTCATCAAGAACTTTTATGACTTCATCTCCTGGCTGATGAGATGAAAATACTATGTGGTCTATCAATCCTTCTTCTTTACATTTTAATAGACCCTCATACTGACCTCCAGGTCTCATTGCAAATTCATAATGTTCCATTTTTCTAATATTCCATATATGATAGAAATTTATTTTAGATACGCCCAATCGCTCTATTGACTTTTTTACAGCATCAATTGCTTTTTCTGCTGTGTCGTATTCTTTTGGCTTCCCTTTTGTAGATACGTAAAAATCTGTTTTACCACCTTTTATCATTTGTCTAAATGCTAGTCCAAATATATCCTCGCTTCTATCATCACAATACCCTGGTGCTGTATCAAAATAATTAATGCCTTTTTCATATGCATATTTAATTAAGTCAGCATTTTCTTGGTCGCTTTTCTCTAAATCAAATCTTAATCCTCCATATCCAACTACTGAAACCATTTTCCCAGTCTTTCCATATTCAACGTATCTCATAATAAATTCCTCCTTAGGTATATTAAGACTTAATTTCTCTATAAAAAATATTATACCATAAATATTTTCAGAAAATATTTATGGTATAATATTTTTTTTATGAATTATAAATTTTTATACTTAGGTCTTCATAGTCAAATTAAAAACTATAAAAAGGTTCAATATGCACTATTACTTGAGCATTTTCATTAATTTCTTCTTGTATTTGTTTCTCAATTTTATGCGTTAAGTCATGAGATTGCTCTACACTTATAAATGGGTCTACCATTACATGCATATCAATATAAATAACACTCTTACTACCTCTACTTCTAATATTATGCACATCTCTCACTTCATTAAATTCAAATACAATTTCCCTTACATACTCTTCATCTACAGCTACTCTATCAACTAAAATTCCAATAGATGGTTTAAATATTCCATAAGCTGAATAAATTATAAACCCAGAAATAATAATAGGAACTACAGATTCTATTATTACTGGAAATCCTAACTTAACACCAACTAAAGTAACCAATACTCCTAAAGACACAAATATATCACTTCTTGTATGCAATGAATCTGAAATCAAGACATAACTATTCAGTTTAGTTCCAACTCTATATTCATATATACAGACAAAAATATTTATAAAAAGAGTAATGACTAAAGCGATTAAACTTTCTATAGTTATAGAAGGTGTAACTGGGTTTGCTAGTCTTGATATAGAACTAAGAATTATCTTAACTGCTATAACAAATAACATACCACTAATAAATAAACTGGTTATAATTTCAAATTTTTTATGCCCATAAGGATGATCTTTATCTTTTGGTTTAGATGCAAAAAAAATACCTATTAATCCTACTATATTAGATGCTCCATCTGACAGAGAATGAAACCCATCTGCTGTCATACTATAGCTTTTAATTTTATTACCAATAATTATTTTTAATAATGCTACAGCAAAATTGGCAAATAAAATTATCCATAACACTTGCTTCACTTTTTTATAATTATCCATAACTGTATACCTCCTCCCTTCGACTTAATCGAAAAAAGACTATGTATCAATATCAATTGACTAGATAAGCAAATTGTATATAAGCACACTTACTATATTTATATTCAAAGTTGGTTGTACTTGTTCATTCAATTTAAAAATTAATTATGAATTAAAAACTATAATATAGGTTTTGTATACAAAAAAAATAAGTTATAGATAGTATTTAAAATACTATCTATAACTTAAGTTCATAATATAAACTATTAATTTTCTATACTAAACCTTCTTTAACTAAGAATGAATGAGCAACTTCTTCTGGTGATTTTCCAAGCTCATCAACTTGATAGTTAAGTTCTCTCATAGTTTCTTCATCTATTTTTCCTGAAAGCATATTCATCACTTTCTCTAACTCAGGATATTTCTTTAGAGTATCTTGTCTCACTAATGGAGCTGCATAATATGGAACAAAGAAGTTTTTGTCATCTTCTAATATCTTAAGATTAAACTTTTTAATAAGACCATCAGTTAAAAATGCATCTACAACCTGAGATTCATCATTGTCTAAAGCTGTATATCTTAAACTTCCATTCATAGCTTTTACATCTTTGAATTTTAGACCATAATCTCTAGAAATACCTACAAAACCATCTTCTCTATTTTCAAACTCTAAAGTTGGTGAGAAAGTAAAGTCACTACTATATTTAGTTAAATCAGAAATAGTGTTTATTCCATACTTCTCTGCAGTTTTAGGCATCATGGCCAATGTATAAGTATTGTTAAATCCAATAGGGTCAAGTAAAGTTAATTGATTCTCTTTTTCCATAGTATCTTTAACAACTTTATATGCTTCATCAGCATCTTTAATTGGTGCATGCTTCATTACATTTACTAAAAGTGTACCTGTATAATCTACATACATATCAAGTTCACCAGACTTAATAGCATTAAATGCAACAGAAGAACCACCTAGATTTAAATTCTTTTTAACGTTAAGGTCTGTATTTTTCTCTATCAATTCAGCATAAACATTACCAAGAATAAGTTGTTCTGTATAATCTTTAGAGCCTATAGTTATTGTCTCTTTTTTGCTTGAAAAACTTGAACCAAAAGTAACAAATAACATTGCAATAATTATTATAGCAGACACTACTTTAAGTCCTATATAATTTTTCTTTGGAACCTTTGGGTTTAACCCTTTTGGAGTAACTGCAACTTCAATCTTACTAAATAAATAATCAACTAATAATGCAATTATACATGATGGAATTGCTCCTGCTAAAATCATATTGTTATTTACAGTTTGTACACCTGAAAATACTAAATATCCCAGACCACCAGCACCTATAAATGCTGCAAGAGTCATAAGACCAACCGCTGTAACAGCAGATATTCTAACCCCACCCATTATTATAGGCAAAGCTAAAGGAAACTGTATTTTAAATAAAGTTTGGTTTCTTGTAAGACCAATACCTTTAGCAGATTCTAATACTACTGGGTCAATACTTGTTATACCTATATATGTGTTCTTTACAATTGGTAATAATGAATATACTACTACCATAAATATTGCTGGTTTGCTTCCTATACCAAGTACTGGTACAAGAAGACCCAAAAGTGCCATTGATGGAACTGCTTGAACTAAGTTTACAAATCCAAGCACAATTTTTCTAAGAGATGAGATTCTTGAAATAATTATTCCTAGAGGGACACCCACTAGTATAGCTATCAAAATGGATGTAACAGTTAAGCTCATATGTTGTATCAAAAGCTCTATAATCTTATCTTTTTGCAATAGTATAAAATTGAAAAAATTACCCAAGGACACTCACCTCCATTTCTAGGAATTGCTCACTTAAAACAGAAAGTAAACTACTTCTAGTAATCAGTCCTACTAGTTTATTTTCACTTGAAACAACTGGAATATATCCAACTGAATTACAGTTCATTATATTTAGTATTTCCACTAAATTATCACCTTCATTTACATGCAAAGGCTCTCTTGACATAATATCACTAAGCAATGTCGATTTATCATGAATATCTTTCATATCTTTTACAGTAACAATACCTTTTAGTGTTCTAGCTCTATCTATGATTAGTAAGCTATCAACCTTACTGCTTCTCATAATTTCTATACCTTGAGTTACAGTTCTTGTTGAATTAACAGCAATAGGATTTTTTATCATAATATCTTTTGCTTTTATATATTCTGGATTATCCCAAACTCTATCTTCTCCAATAAAATCTTTTACAAAATCATTTGCTGGATTTCTAAGTATGTTCTCTGGAGTATCATACTGTGCTATTCTTCCATCTTTCATAATACAAATCTTATCAGCTATCTTTAAAGCTTCATCCATATCATGAGTTACAAATATTATAGTTTTTTTCAGTTCATCTTGAAGAGAAAATAATTGTTCTTGTAAAGATGTTCTTGTTATTGGGTCTAAAGCACTAAAAGGCTCATCCATTAATATTATTTCAGCATCAGTTGCAATGGCTCTTGCAACACCAATTCTTTGCTGTTGACCCCCACTAAGCTCTGAAGGATACTTATTTAGAAAATCATCACTATCAAGACCTACCATTTCAAGTAGTTGTAAAGTTCTTGCCTCAATTTCTTCAACTGACTTTTCCTTTTTTAGACGTGGAATTAACTCTATATTCTCTTTTATTGTAAGATGAGGAAATAGACCTGTGTTCTGTATAACATATCCTATTTTCCTTCTAAGTTCTATTTCATTTTCTTGAGAAATTGGTTTACCATTAATATATATTTCACCAGATGTAGGTTTTATTAATTTGTTTATAAGCTTCAAAGTAGTAGTTTTCCCACAACCACTTGAGCCAATTAAAACCACCAATGTGCCTGTTTCAACGGCTAGAGAAATATCATCTAATACTACATTATTTCCCATTTTCTTGGTTACGTTTCTTATCTCTATCATAATTTATCATCCCCTCTTTCGACAAGCAACCTTTGTCATCGCAATAAGTTGTTTTTATAATTATATCACAATATCCCCTTTATGTAAACAAAGTACGACTTTTGGGTTAATACATATTAGTAAACATTACTGTAAATACCAAGCATTTGTATACAATATTCAAAATCAAAAAATATAAAAAATAATAAAAAAATCTCGATAAAATAATACAACACTAGCCTTAATTATATATAATTAAAACTAGTGTTAATTCATTCATTTAAACAAATAGTTATAGTTGAATACTATCCATATACTCAAATAAAGTAATGTCTTTATAAGTTTCTTTTTTATCACTTAAGTTTGATATTGTGACTCCTAATAGTCTAATTTGTTTTCCATTCATTTCAACATTTCTCAATAAATTGTCAACACCACTTCTTATATCATTATATTCATCAATATAATGTTCTAAACTAAGACTTCTAGTTATCTGTGTAAAATCCTCATACTTAATTTTTAATGTCAACGTCTTTCCAAATTTCTCAGAGTTTCTTAATCTATGGCATACTTCCTCACAAAGTTCATCAAGGATATTACGTGTTTCCTCTTCGTCAATATCTAAGTTATGACTTAGTGTGGTCTCTGCTCCAACAGATTTTCTAACTCTATTTGGCTCTACTGGTCTGTCATCTATACCCCTCGCAAATTTATATAAGTCATATCCTCTCTTCTTAAATATACTCTCAAGTTCAAATAAATCTAAACATCTTAAATCATATCCTGTTTTTATACCTAAATTTTTAAGAGTATTTGAAGTGACTTTTCCAACACCAAAAAATTTACTTACAGGCAATTTATCTAAAAAATCCTGAACATTTTCTTCATTTATTACAGTCAGTCCATTAGGCTTTTTTAAATCTGATGCTATCTTAGCAAGAAATTTATTATATGAGATACCTGCTGAAGAGGTAAGTCCAACTTCCTTAAATATATCTCTTTTAATTTGCTTTGCTATTTCAATTGATGAATCAATATTCTTTTTATTTTTCGTTACATCTAAATATGCTTCATCTAAAGATAGTGGCTCTACTAAATCTGTGTATCTATAAAATATATTTCTTATTTGATTTGATACACTTTTATAGACCTCAAATCTAGGTCTTACAAAAACTGCATATGGGCACCTATTATAAGCTACAGCGGATGGCATAGCTGAATGTATGCCAAATTTTCTAGCCTCGTAAGAACACGTTGCAACTACTCCTCTGCTTTGTGGATTTCCACCAACAACCACAGGTCTACCTTTTAATTTTTTATTGTCTCTTTGTTCTATAGACGCATAAAAAGCATCCATATCTATATGAATTATTTTTCTATGAAGCTCCATTATTATCACCTTTTAAAGTATAAGTAGATTAAATTTATTTACATCACTGTTTTAATTATACCAAACTTATGTTTCTTTATGCTATTTTTTCATTTATTTTATTTATATATCAATATTTTCTCTTACTAAAATAGTTTATAATCAACTAATTCAATATAATTTATAAAAAATCATAAAAAACACTTGCAAAAACTAGGTAAAAGCTTTACAATAGGTATTCCAAGGAACTAAATTAAAATTCCTTATGGATAACAGTATATATATTAATTTAAATGGGATGTTTTAAAAATAAAAGACTGCCTTATACAAGACAGTCTACTGATTTTATTATAATTGTAATGGACTGCTCAAACTATTACTTTAAAACAGCCCATATTTTTTTGTATAATTATATTTTTAGCTATAGTAAAGATTTTGTGAAGGATACTCTGGGTCACAAGTTACATCTATACCAAGCTTTCTAAATGTTTGTTCATCATCTCTATTTAATATAGTAGTAGAATGAGCTTGACACCCTTTTAATAAAGCTAACTTTTCCATAGCAAATTGTGCAGTTGGATTAGTTACAGCGCAAATACTAAGAGCAGTTAAAACCTCTTGACAGCTAAGTGAAACATTTCTACTTGCTAAAGTTTTTGTTTTTAAATTTATAATAGGCTCTAATATTACAGGTGATATTAAATGCATATCATCAGATATATTGGCTAAATGTTTAATTGCATTTAGTACTGCTGCTGCTGTTCCATTCATTAAGTCAGAACCTTTACCAGTTAATATTGTCCCATCTTCTAATTCTAGTGACACTACAGGACAAGTATCATTTTTATCAGCATTTTCTTTTAACTTATTACTGTAATTTCTAGCAGGTAAAACAACGTTTCTATCTTCTGGCTTTAAGTTAAGTTCTTCCATAATCATTTTCATTCTATCATAAGCACCTTTATCAACTTGTCCCTTTTTATACTCACAGGCAGTTTTAAAGTATCTTCTTATAATTTCTTCTATAGAAGCTTTTCTTATTACTTCATCATCTATTATTCCAAAACCAACTCTATTAACACCCATGTCAGTTGGAGATTGGAAAATTGATTCTTTTCCAGTTATTTTTTCTATTATTTTTTTAAGCACTGGGAATAACTCTAAATCTCTATTATAGTTTACTGACATTTCACCATAAGTTTCAAGATGGAATGAATCTATCATATTTACGTCTTTTAAATCTACTGTAGCTGCCTCATAAGCTATATTTAAAGGATGTTTCACAGGTATATTCCAAACTGGGAATGTTTCAAATTTAGAATATCCAACTACATTTCCTCTTTTATTTTCATGGTATAACTGACTTAAGCAAGTACCAAGTTTTCCACTATTAGGTCCTGGTGCTGTTACTACTACAATTGGCTTTGTAGTTTCTATATAATCATTTGCTCCATATCCTTCATCACTAACTATAGTTTCAACATCTGAAGGATATCCCTTTGTTGGATAATGTTTATAAACTTTGATTCCTCTACGCTCTAACTTATTTATAAATACAGTCGTTGCAGGTTGTCCCTCAAATCTAGTGATTACTACACTATTTACATCTAGTTCATAACCTCTTAAATCATCTATTAATCTTAAAACTTCCATATCATAAGTGATACCAAAGTCACCTCTTATTTTATTTCTTTCTATATCTCCTGCATACACGCAAATTACAACTTCAACTTTTTCTTTCATATGTTGTAATACTTTTATCTTTGCATTTTCATCAAAACCTGGAAGTACTCTTTTTGCATGAAGGTCTCCCATTAATTTTCCTCCAAACTCCAAATAAAGCTTGTCAAAATTATTTACTCTCTCTAAGATATATTTAGACTGCTCTTCTAAATATTTTTTGTGGTCAAATCCTATTTTCATCTTAACACCTCACTAAATTAAATTTCTTTTTGATAACAGTATGTTTATATATATTTTTTTAGTAAAACATCTTATAAAAAAATGTTAATACTTTTTCACTCAAAGTAATATTATACATTTAAGATTAATTTTTTTCAAGATAGTTTTATGGTAAATAAGATATAATTATATTATTAATAAAATAAGAATATTATATTTTATATATTTAAATATAATATTCTCATCTTAACATTAATTTATTTTAATATTTTTATACATACTTTATTCTAAATTTAAAACCTTCCTAATATCTTCTATACCTTGATAAACTTCTTGTTTAGAAAAATTCATAGACTCTAATTCTTCATCAGTTTTTTCCATAAGCATAGTATAAAATTCTATTGCTATATACTGCATATTTTCACTATTTACAGTTTTAGCTTTATCAAATAAAATTTCTTCTGCTTCATTGACATTTCCCTGGAAAACTAATCTTTTTAAAGTTATTAATATAACTTCTTCTTCAGTATTATATACTAAATCTTTTTCTTCATATTCACTGTATTTTTTCCCCAATAAGAATCTTGCAACCATAAGTTTTATCTCATTGAAAATCTTATCCACTATAGCCATATTTACATCTCCTATAAATAAAATTTATTTTCTTTTTAATTATACCAAACTTTCTAGAGAAAATTATTGTATGTAAATAAAATAATGAATAAATAATTTTTGAATAATAAAAAAAGAAGGTAGCGGGGGATATCCGACTACCTTCAAACACTAGATTGTGATTGGTTTGGTATTTTGTTTATACCCACCATAAGCTTCTTTAAATCATTTAAATTGATTTTTTTAGCATCCACATCCTCCATCAAAAACGTCACCACATTCGCAAAGTATTAATAATAATATTAAGAAAGGTATCCATGCACATAAGTCCATTTCAGCCCAACAGTCTTGGAATGCTAAGAATAAGAAAAATAATATTATTATCCACCAAGCACATCCGCCAAATCCGCCTTCACCAAAAAATCTATCCAACATAATATGTTACCTCCTAGTTATTTTGTATGTGGAGTTTCAGCTCCTAAAATATACTATGTTTAAGGTCTCATATTTGCTAATGATTTTTTTAAATTTTTTTATACAATTTTTCAGAAAACACTATTGACTTACACTTAACTTATTTCCGTCACTATCTATAACTATGTCTCCATTAGAAGCAAGAAAAGTTTTTATATCTAATTTTTTTAATATTTCTAATACTTCTTCATCAGGTTCTTTTTTCTGTGAGCAAGTAATAGCAGCATATTTTGGTGAAATAGATTTTAAAAATGCTTCACTTAATTTATCATACCTTCCATGATGAGGAATTTTCACAAAATCGTATTTTAAAGTATTTTTACTTATAAATTCAGCTAAACGTTCTTCTTCTGCATCTCCTGCAAACAAAAAGTTATGTGTTCCATAATTTATACTAGTGATTATCGAGTAATCGTTTGAACTCTCATAATTACTTTTTAAAGCTGGCTGTATGCTTATTTTTGCTTTATTGATTACAATATTCATTTTTTCTTTCAATACTGTAGGCTCTATACCAGTTTTTTTAAGCGAGTTAATATATTCATCATATTGTTTACTATCTTTTTTATAATTTGCTTGTATTAAATTATTCACTTTAACACTGGACAACACACTATCAACTCCACCTATGTGGTCTTTATCTAAATGAGTTAAAATTAGATAATCAAGCGTATTTATACCTTTTTCTTTTAAATTATTAACTATTTGTTCACCATCTTTATCTTCTCCTGTATCAATCATTATAGCTTTCTTGCCTATCTCAATTAATATGCAATCTGACTTTCCAGTATTTAGTATAGTAGTTTTAAATGCAGTATTTTCTATATCATTTTGAATATTATTTTGACTCATACTATTTTTCTCACTATCTAAATAAGATTTACTTGTTGATTCTGTCTTACCATTAGCAGTTACATTTACTACAATCAATAGCACTGCAATCAAATATACCGTTGTAATTAAAAACATGATATCTTTTAATATTATTTTCTTCATCCAAAAGCTCCTATAAATTTTATTTATTACATATTTATAGTATAGCAATGCTGACATAATAAAATACACCTAGAAAAAGGGCAAATTCTAGGCATATTTGTGGCATTAAATATAACAAATAGTTTAGTTTTATAATTGTAACTAAGTATTTTTTAAAATATCAATTAATACTATCTTTCTAAATTTAAATCTTCAAACTCTTTTATTTTATCATTAGATAAAACACTCTTCTTAGTTGATTGTCCATTTTTTCTATCAAAAGTATTTTTAGCTTTTACACCTGATAAGAATTTACCAGCTCCATTAATACAGCCTTCTTCGCACATCATTCCTTCTATAAAATTACCTTCTAATCTACCTAATTTAGCCATTGTCATTGTTTTCTTAATTTGTCTTGGTCCAGAAACTTTTATAGGCTCAAAATCAAAACTGATACCTTTTTCAGCAATATAATTCTGTATTGATTTTGTGAGCCCACCAGACGCTCCAAATCCCCTTCCAAAAATTGAACCATCATTTATATCATCATTTGAGCATTTTGACAAATCTACATTAAAAGCTTCAAATAATGCCATTAGTTCTTCAAAAGTTAGTACATAATCCACTGCATCTTTTAAACATTCCTCAGTTGCCTCACTCTTTTTTGCAGTACATGGACCTATAAATACTACCTTAGCATCAGAATCAAATTTTTTTACGAATCTTCCTGTGGCTACCATAGGTGATACTGTAGAAGATATTTTATCAACTTCATCTGGGAACATTTTCTCTATATATTTAAAGAACCCAGGACAGCATGAATTTGTCATATACTTATCTCCAGATTTTATTCTTTCAATGAATTCATTACTTTCACGAACTGTAACTGCATCTGCTCCACAAGAAGCTTCTATCATATCTATAAATCCTAGTGATTTTACAGCATTTTTTAATTGTCCATATGTAATGTTACTATCAATTTGACCTGTTATTGCTGGAGCTACTATCGCATACATATTTTCTTTTCTTGCAAGTTTTTTTGCAACTGGTACTATCAAACTCTTGTCAGATATTGCTCCAAATGGACAAGCTGACATGCATGCGCCACAATTTATACAATTATCTTCATGTATCATAGCTTTCATAGTATCTCTATTAAAATCTAACGCACCAGTTGGGCATACACTTTTACATGGTCTTATAACCTCTGAGATAGCATCATATTGACATGAACTTTTACACATTCCACAAGCTTTGCATAAATCATGGTTTATATAAGCTCTTCCATTTATATAAGAAATTGCTCCAAACTTACAAGCTTCTTTACATCTATGTGCCAAACACCCTCTACAAAGTTCTGTTACTGTAAATTCATTTATTGGACATCTATCACATGCAGCTTCCACTATATACATAATTTGCTCATTGGAGCCTAAATTTACTGAATCTGGATTTATATTTTCATATTTAGTATTTGGTGTCAAACTCAGTGCAAGTTGTGCTCGTTCAAGAACTACCTCTCTCTCTTTATAAACGCAGCATCTATATCTTGCTTTCTCTCCTTTAATTATTTCATATGGAATTTTTTCTATGTTCTCTTTTGTTAAATTTTCCTCAATTGATAGTTTTGCTACAACTGTTAAAATCTCATGTTTCAATCTTTTTAGCTGTGTTTCAAACTCAAACATAAGTACTCCTCCCTATAAACCACCTATTTCACCTATATTTATACTCTTATGTATATTGTATTTTTTATTTATTTCCATAAATTATTATAACATAGGCATGGTCTTTGTTAAGTTATATACAAAATATTATATATCTAATTTTTATTTTAAGTACTTAAATATATTAATATAAGTCTAAATAAAAATAGAGTTATCCTAATGTTAAATTACAACTTAGAACAACTCTATTCTTCATCTATATTTTTTATGATTATCTATAAATCTATTTTTCTAGATTTATATCACTAAAATCTTTTATTTTTGTATTTGCTAAAATACTTTTCTTAGTTGATTGAGAATTTTTTCTATCAAAAGTGGTTTTAACCTTTGCACCTGATAAGAACTTACCAGAACCATTTATACATCCACCTTCGCACATCATACCTTCTATAAAGTTTCCTTCTAATTTTCCTAAATTAGCCATAGTCATTGTCTTCTTAATCTCTCTTGAACCAGAAATTTTTACAGGTTCGAAATTAACTCCAATACCTTTTTCAGCAAGATAATTTTCTATAGCTTTTGTAAGTCCACCAGCAGCACCAAAGCCTCTTCCAAATATTGATGCATCATCTATATCTTCATTTGAACACTTAGCTAAGTCTATATCAAATGCTTCAAATAGTGCCATTATTTCTTCAAAAGTTAGTACATAATCAACAGCTCCTTTTAATTCCTTTTTAGCCGCTTCATTCTTTTTAGCTGTACAAGGACCTATAAATACTACTTTTGCATCAGGTTCATAATTTTTTATAAATCTTCCACTAGCTATCATAGGAGATACAGTAGAAGATATTTTTCCTACAAGGTCTGGGAATGTCTTTTCTATGTAACCAACAAATCCTGGACAACAAGAGTTTGTCATAAAAGAGTCTCCTTCTTCCATTCTTTCAGCAAACTCTAAACTTTCATGAACTGTAACTGCATCTGCTCCACAAGCAGCCTCTAGTACATCGACAAAACCTAATGATTTTATAGCATTTTTTATTTGACCATATGTAACATTTGCTTCAACTTGACCTGTTATAGCTGGAGCTACTACTGCGTACATTTTTTCTTTTTGTACTAATTTTCTAGCTACTGGAGCTATCAAACTCTTATCAGATATCGCTCCAAATGGGCATGCTGACATACACGCACCACAGTTTAAACATTTATCTTCATGTATCATAGCTTTCATATTTTCTCTATCAAACCCTAAAGCATTAGTTGGGCATACGCTCTTACATGGTCTTACAACCTCTGAGATGGCATCATATTGGCAAGCTTTTTTACACATTCCACAAGCCTTACATAATTCATGATTTATATAAGCCATTCCCCCAACATGTGTAATAGCACCAAATTTACAAGCTTCTTTACATCTATGTGCTAAACAACCTCTACATATATCAGTTACTGTAAATTCGTTTATTGGGCAACTATCACATGCTGCTTCTAAAATATATATTATTTGTTCATCTTCTCCTACATCCATTGTATCTAAATCTATTTTATCTTGACCTGGCAATAGTCCCATACTTACATTTACTCTTTCAGATATTATAGCTCTTTCTTTATAAACACAACATCTGTATGTAGGTTTCTCGCCTTTTATTATTTCATATTGAATATTATCCATTGCTTCTCTTGTAAGGTTATCTTCTTTTCCAAGCCTAGCTATTGCAGTTAAAACATCATGTCTTAATTTGTGTATTTGTGTTTCAAATTGAAACATGTTAATACCACCCCCGTAAATAATTTTATACGGTACTATTATAGCATAATATTTCCTTTTATTAATATATATGTAAAACATTATATATTTAATTTTTATTTTATCGAATTTATATACTGTTTTTTTGTTTTATTATATAATAATAGTGATATTTCTGAAATTTCACTATTTTTAAATTTTATTTTCAGTCTATTTTATAATATTTTTTATTATTTTTTTATATTTTACTCTTTATTTTTCAATTTATATATTACATTTTTTGATATTAAATTTGCTAAACCTCATCAGATTTCTATTTTATTTTCTTTCATTGTTAATATATTTTTTAGCAAAATTTTTTAAATTCTAAAATTGATTAACTTTTTTTAAAATTTTAATTGCTTTTTTTTAAAATTTATGCTATATTAATAGAACAGACTTAATTTATTTAGTTTGTATTTTTTAATAAAGCGGAGGTTTTTTTATAATGAAAAACGGAATAGTAAAATGGTTTAATAGTGAAAAAGGATTTGGATTCATATCAGTAGAAGGAGAAGACGATGTTTTCGTACATTTCTCAGCTATACAAACTGATGGATACAAAACTTTAGAAGAAGGCGAAAAGGTTAGCTTTGATATAACTCAAGGTAATAGAGGACCTCAAGCTGAAAACGTAAATAGAATATAATTATTTAATTTAAATATATATATTTTAGAAAAGGAGCTACATAAGGCTCTTTTTTGTTGTCTAAAAAAAATAAATAAGTTACCTTAAAAAAGTGCTAAACTTAAAACAACTTATTTAAAGTAACTTCTTTCTATTATAGTATATTATTCATATAGACTACACTACCTAAATTTACTTGATATTATTAAGCACAATTCTCTCAATACTTTACATGCTATAACTGTTGATACTCCTGTCGTATCATAATCAGGGCTTAGCTCTACAATATCACAACCAACTATATTTATATTAGATTTTTTTATAATCTTAAAAATATCTTGAAATTCTCTATAATTTATACCACCAGGTTCTGGTGTACCTGTTCCTGGAAATACAGATGCATCCAACACATCTAAATCTACAGTTAAATAAACATTTTTCCCATTCAATTTATTAATTATCTTTTCAAATGTATTTATTCCACCAACTTCCATATAAGTATGTTTTTGTTCTATTGCAAATTTAAATTCTTCTCTTGTTCCAGACCTTATTCCAAATTGAAATATTTTATCATCTCCAACAATATCCCATACTCTTTTAATTACTGTTGCATGAGAATTTTTATTATTATTATATTCTTCTCTTAAATCTGTGTGTGCATCAAAATGAATTACATACACATCATTATACTTCTCATAGACTGCTTTAAAAGCTGGTAAAGTAACTAGATGTTCTCCACCAATCATAAATGGAACCTTTAAATCTTCAACTATACTAGCAGTTTCATCATATATTTCTTTCAAAACTTGTTCTGTATCTCCAACACTAATTTCCAAATCTCCATAATCACATATATTATAATCTTCTAAATCCAAGTCTAAAAAAGGACTATATGTCTCAAGACCATAAAATTCTTTTCTCATCGAGCTACTTGCAAATCTAGCTCCAGGTCTATTTGAAGTAGTTCCATCAAACCCTACTCCAAACACTATCAAATTTGATTCTTCATAACTTTTATCCATACCCATAAATGTATTTATATGATAGAAATTACTCTTCATTTAACATCTCCTTTACATATTGAGGTAGCATAAATGAACCTAAATGGATATCACTATTATAATACTTCGTTTTTAAATTTAATTTTTCCCAACCATCTCTATCTTGATTTTTTATTGGGTCTAGTTTTTTTGAAGCAAAACCAAATAGCCAGTGTCCAGATGGATATGTTGGTATATGTGCTTGATAAACTTTAGATATTGGAAATATACCTTTTAACTTATCGTTGGCTCTTTTCATTTCTTTAGCATTAAACTCAAAATAAGGACTTTCACTTTGATTTACTAAAATTCCATCATCAGTTAGTATTCTATAACAATCTCTATAAAAATCATTTGAAAAAAGTCCTTCTCCTGGTCCTATTGGGTCAGTTGAATCTACTATTATTAAGTCATAAGATTTGTCATAAGCCTCTTTAACAAACTTAACTCCATCTTCAAAATATAAATTTACTCTTTTATCGTCTAATTTACATGAACATATATCTATATACTCTTTAGACACATCCACAACCATTTTATCTATTTCAACCATATCAATTTTTTCTATTTTAGGATAACGACTTAACTCTCTTACTGTACCACCATCTCCACCACCTATAACTAAGACTTTTTTGATATTTAAATTTGTAGCCATAGGAACATGAGTTATCATGTCATGATATATAAACTCATCTTTATATGTCACCATCATTAAACCATCTATTGTCAGAAACTTTCCAAACTCCTCACTATCAAACACATCTATTCTTTGAAACTCAGACTTCCCTTCAAATAAATGTCTATCTACTTTTATAGAAAACCTTACATTTTCTGTCCATTCCTCTGTATACCAAAGTTCCATATAATAATCCTCACTTTCATTTATCTATTTTATGTTTATACTGCTTCAGGTTTATGAGTGATTTTACCTAAATCTTTCTTTGAATATTTTTTTATTTTTGTTGTCAATCCTCTTGGAATTTCTGTGGACTCACTTCTTTCTGATTTTAGAAGTTGTTCCAATAATTCGAAACTTTTCCATGGGTCTATATCACCACAAGTAAAAAAATCCGCCGCTGCATAACCATATTCAGGCCAAGTATGTATTGTCAAATGAGATTCAGCAATTATGACAGCACCCGAAACCCCCCAAGGATTAAAATGGTGAAATACAGAATCAACAATTGTAGCCTTTGCATTTAATGCTGAATCATTCATAAAATTTTCTATAAGATGTGGGTCTTTAAGTATGCTCTCATCACAGTTATAGTATTCTACTAGTATATGTCTTCCTAGTGTTTCAAATTTCATTTCAATCTCAACTCCTTTTACATATTTATATATACTATTCTATTTATCCAATAACACAATTTATTTTATAACGAGTATTGTATCTAAGTTTTTATCTTGCATATCAGTCAAATACGCATTACTCTCTTTTAAAAAAACAAGGTACTCCATAATTTCTTTTGTTATTAACTCTCCTGGAGTAACAATTGGTATACCTGGTGGGTATGCCATTATTGATTCTCCACAAATTCTACCTATACATGACTTGATTTCTACACTTTCTTTAGATGCATAAAAAGCTTCTCGAGGATTAAGCTCAATAGTTGGATTTATTTGAATCATATTAAACTCATTTAACTTGGCTTCTTTTCTATAAGTTTTTTCAATTATAGAAAGAGCCTTAACCAATCTATCAATATCTGATTTATTAGTTCCAATAGACACAAGTGCTAAGATATTGTACAAATCTCCTAGTTCTACTTGAATTGAAAACTTTTTATACAACAAATCATACACTTCAAAGCCAGTTAAATTTAACCCTTTTATATTTATACATAATTTAGTTTCATCTATAAATTTAACACCTTTTCTTTTTAATATTTCGGTAGACAAAACATCTATTCCATCTATTTTATTTAATCTAGCTTTTGCGTATCTCGATAAATTTAATGCTTTTGATAATTGTTCTTCTCCATTTTCAACTAGGTTAACTCTCGCTCCATCTATACTTGCCATAAGCAAATAAGATGCAGATGTAGACTGTAACATATTGATTGACTGAAGTACTTTTTCAACTCTTACATTTTCTCTATTCAATAAAAGTGCTGAAGATTGTGTCAATGCTCCTCCAGTTTTATGTATACTTACAGCCACCATATCTGCTCCTAAACTTATTGCAGAAGGAGGTAAATCTAAATGAAATGGAAAATGAGCACCATGAGCTTCATCTACTAACACTAAAAGATTATTTTTATGGCATAATTCTATGATGTTCTCAAGGTCTGCACAAGCACCATAATAAGTTGGATTAAGTAAAAATAAAGCTTTTATATCGCAACTTTTTTCTATTTCCTCTTTAACTTTCTCAATAGTAATATTTAAACTTATACCTAGTTGCTCATCAAATTCTGGTTGTATAAATACTGGTATTCCTCCACAAAGTATTAAAGCATTTATTACTGACTTATGAATATTTCTTGGGAGCAATACTTTTTCTCCTGGATTTATTACACTTAGAATCATTGCATGTATTGCTTGTGTAGTACCATTAGTTATAAAGAATGCTTCATCAGCCATATATGCCTGCGCTAATAAATCTTGTGCATTTTTT
Organism: Clostridioides sp. ZZV14-6153; assembly: GCF_020657855.1. NCBI lineage: Bacteria > Bacillati > Bacillota > Clostridia > Peptostreptococcales > Peptostreptococcaceae > Clostridioides > Clostridioides sp. ZZV14-6153. Next base: position 47,074 of record NZ_JAGWCZ010000018.1, read on the forward strand.
ATGACTCCAGTTGGATTAGATACATTATCCATAGTGGGTGATGAGTTTATATCCATTTTCATGAGATTTTCACCTAGATATTTATTTAATATATCTACACCTCTATTTTTCACATGTCCAGGTACATCAAAACAAGCTATATCTCTTTTTGAATATTCTTTTAATGATTCCAATAAGGGAGCACATTCATAGCTCAATTCAACTGCATTTGCGAATTCACTGTCCATGACTTTAAATTCATCTCCTCTCTATTTTAATATTTTTATTGTTTTTATTTATTATTTCTATTTTTTATTTTTACTTTTATTAAACTCATGATATTTATTATATTAACAAACAAGTCTTTTTACAAGTATTTTTTTATTCCACACCAAAAACCTATACCTTAGTATTATCAATATTTATAAACTTTCATATTTTTTATTGTTTATATTAATTTTTTTATAAATTAGTATTTGTAAACTTTATCACTTTTAGTCAATTTCATATTTTTATTTTTTTCAAGTTTTACTAACGCTTTAAGTTTAATATTTTTAATTTGTATGTATTCTATTACTAAACTTTCATACTATTTTTATTTTATATATTAAAATCTATAGTTTAGTGTAACTAAATAATTTTCATATTTACACATTTAAATTTTTTATAAAAATTATTAAAATTTAATCTAGTACTATAGAATAAATTCTATTTGTACAAACAAAAATAGAGTAGTGAATAAATTCACTACTCTATATAAATAATTTATGGTATCATAACATTATAAACTTATAGCATTTTTTGTACATTCCTTTACATTTACTACTTTACTCATAATTAGAACTGTCAAGAGTTCTGAAACAGCCATACTTACCCATATTCCATTTATTCCAAATAACTTAGAAAAAACAAATAGTATAATCGGCAATAGTAAGATTGAACGTAAAACTCCTATAATATTAGAATGTACTGGCATTTCTATCGCTTGATAATACATCATAGTTGTTAAATTTTTTCCAATCATAAGATAGGCTAAATTAGCCATGTTAAGTGCAACATAAGCCATTAAAATAATTTCTTTATCACTCGTAAATATTTTTATAATTTCTTTTCCAAATAAAAAACATATTACTGTGAATATTATAGATACACAAAAACTCATTTTTGTTGCCATATTATAATAGCCTAACATTTTTTTAATTTCTTTAGAGCCAAAATTATAACTTATAAGTGGTTGAACACCTAAAGTTATCCCCATTAAGAGATTATAAATATTAGTAGTTACATAGTTTACTACAGCATAAGCAGAAAGACCTACATCTCCAACAACTCTTGTCAAAACTATATTATGTGCAAGTATAATTATTGAAAAAGCACTCTCTGCAAAAAATGAAGGAAATCCTATATTAAATAATTCTTTTAAAACATCCTTTTCTATCTTTGCTGGCCCAAAGGATAACTTACCTTTTTTAAACATAAAATGAGGTAACATTATTATAAGTGTAGATAGTTGACCTAGGCCACTTGCAATTGCTGCACTTTTTACACCAAATCCAAGCTTAAATATAAATATATAATTTAAAGTTATATGAAATATTGTTCCTGACACAGTAGCTATCATGGCAAGTTTTGGTCTTCCATCATTTCTTAAAAAACTACAAAAAACAAGACCTAGCAAATTTGGAAAACAGAAAGCAGCATAAAATGTTAAGTATTCAGAAGATAATCCGACTAAACTTTCTGTTGCTCCCATAATTCTAACTATATGCTCTGAAAAAAGTATACAAATTATTGTAAGAGATAAACTACCTATTATTAAAACTTTTATTACTTGCCTAAATATATTTACAGCCCTTTCATCATCTCTAGAACCAAATTTTTTCGAAACTAGTGCTCCTCCTCCAACTGCCATTAAACTGGATAATCCTAAAAATACCATTACAAGAGGCATCACTATACTAACAGCTGTAAGTGCTGAATCGCCTAGTCCTTTTCCCAAAAATATTCCATCTAATATTGTATTAAAGGATGATACAAACATAGCAAGAGCTGATGGTATAGCATACTCTAAAAATTTTTTTGACATTAAAAATCTCCCTCCCATAGATTATTATAATAAATATTATTTCACTATATAAAATACTAATCTATCCTCTGAGGGTAGAGTCAAGTTTTTTTGTATACTATTTTTTTCTTATTTCTAATTGAACCAATGTCTTTTCTTTTGTGTCTGAATCCACTCTAGAAAGCATCCATATTTCATTAAAGTTTCCAACAAGTTCTATATTATTATCATTTGCATAATCGATTATTTTTTTATAATAATCATAGGCATTATTCCAATTATCATCATATATAATTGTTAAATATTCACCTGCTGGTAAAATGTGCTGATTTTCATATTCTTCTCTTTCTGTAAAATCTACTATATAATCATATAATAGTGCTTTACCTTCTTTAATTACTTTCTCATATGAAATACTACCTGAAATTATAGGATATACATCATTATACTTATCTTGAATGTGTAAAATAATATGTCTCAGATACATCTCAAGTTCAACTTCATCCTTTGAATTACATTTATAGACATTTACTTTTCTTTCTTTATTGTATTTTATAAATACATTATTTAAATCATATTTTAACAATTCATTTACTTTAAATTCTATATCATTTAGATAATTTTTCACATCTGATAGTTCTTTTATTTTACTTTCTATCATTTTATTTTGCCTATCAATTGTATTCATCATAGACTCAATTGAGCTATCTGAATCAATTAATTTTTTTATATCTTCAAGAGCCATACCCATAATCTTACAGTACTTAATTACATCTATACTCATAAACTGCTCTCTTGAATAATACCTATATTTATTTTCTTGGTTTACATATGCTGGTTTTAATATCCCTACTTTATCGTAGTATCTTAGAGTTTTTATTGACAAATCAAAAAGTCTAGATACTTCTCCTATCGAAAAATATGTTTTTATATTATCCCCTCCTTTATATTTTGCATTAAAATGGTACTACATTAATCTATAAATATCAATATAAAATTAGTTGTATTTTTAATTAATTTTATATTGATATTTATAGATTAGAAATAATAAAATAATGATAGAATTATATAAAAAATAAGAGAAGCTTTTAAAAGCTTCTCTTATTCCATCTCTGCTATAGGTATCGTTTTCCAATGTTTTCTTAAAATTGCTTCAACATTTTCTGAATCTTTCGCTCTCATAAACTTCACTGCCTCAATATGTTGATTATTGCTGTAAGTTAACATTTTATACAATTCTTCTTCATTGTCGCTAGTATATGACTTTGACATAAAATTATATCTAAGAGAATTCAACATATTTATTAATACTTGATTATCTGATTTTGCTATGTATATATCGTGAAATTCATTGCTTAGTTTTAAGTAGTTATTGTAATTTTTATACTTTATAGAGATAGCCATCATTTCTGTTAGCTCGTCCATTTTTATTAAATCTGATTCAGTTAAATTTTCTAAAGATGAAGAACCTGCTAACGCATCTAACACACCAATTACAGAATATGTGTCTAGTTTTTCCTTTTCCTGAAACTCTTTTACCACAAATCCTTTATTAGGTATCTTTTCTAGTAAATTTTCACCTGCCAACCTCGTTAGTGCTTCCCTTGCTGGTGTTCTACTAACTCCAATAGAGTTGCAAATTTCAGATTCAGTAATTCTCTGATTAGCTTCATACTCTCCATTTTGGATTTTTTTTGATATATAGTCATAGACTTGAGTTGTAAGTGGATCTACTTTCATAAGACACTCCTCCATATTAAGATTATAAAAGTTAAATCTCCCTACAACTTCAGTAGAGAGGTTTTGTTTTATCTTACTTATCTATATAATATCATAACTTCTATATTTTTTACACTTCTTTGTAATATTTTGAAATACTAAAATTTTTATGATAATTTAAAACAAAAATGTAGCAAAACCTTTGATAAATCAAAACTTTTGCTACATTTTTACTTTTAATTTAAATTATTGTACTTAAAATACACTAAAAATAATAAATGATTTAGAATCCATATGGATTTTTAATTCGTTATTTTCTATCGGTATATTTTTATTTACATTTTTAGAATTATACTTTATAGGTATTTCCTCTATAAAGCTACCCTCTATATTTAATGACATATTTTCAGGATTGTTACTTCTGTTTATTAAAATTAGTATCCTATCATTATCTTCATTAAATCTTATAAATGCAAACACATTATCATTTCTAGTATATATAAATTCTGTTTCTCCTGAACTTAAAATTTTATTTTTATTTCTGATTTTTATAATATTTTTATAAAAATTTAACATATCTTCATCTTCATTTTTCCATGGATATGTTCTTCTATTGTCTGGGTCTACATCTCCGCAAAGACCTGCCTCATCTCCATAGTATATATATGGTACTCCTTCAAATGTCATTTGTATAGCTACAGCAAGTTTCATCAAATCTATATCATTATTTAATTCAGTTTTAGCTCTTGTAACATCATGTGTTCCAATTAAATTTAAATTAGACTTAAATGATTCTTTTGGATAATTTTCTTTAATTTGTATATATCTATTGCTAAGTTCATATGAATTAATTTCTCCTTTTAAAAAAGAAAACATATTATTTCTAAATGGATACCCCATAACAGAATCTAATTCTTCACCTAATAAATAGCTTCTTCTTTGACCATAACTAATCTTATTTGAGGCGTCTTCCCATACTTCCCCTATAAGTATCGAGTCATTATCAGCTTCTTTTAATTCCTTTTTCAGCTCTCTTATAAACTCAGTTGGAAGTTCATCTGCAACATCCAATCGCCACCCTTTAATCCCCATATTCATCCATTTGTTTACGACACTATCCTTGTCATATATTATATAATCCATATAGCTTTTTTCTAATTCATTTGTATTTGGCAAGGTCTTTATATCCCACCAACTTTTATATTTATGAGGAAATTCTTCAAACATATACCATGAATAATATGGTGATTCCTCTGATTGATATGCACCTAAACTATCATAATTTCCATACATATTAAAATACTTACTATCAGCTCCAGTATGACTAAAAACACCATCAAGTACTATTGATATATCTTTTTCTTTTGCTTTATCAATTAATTCTTTAAATGTATCTTCATCTCCAAACATAGGGTCAATATTTTTATAATTTCCTGTATCATACTTATGATTACTAGAGGCTTCAAATATAGGACTTAGATATAATATACTCACTCCTAATTTTTTTAGATACCCAAGTTTATTAATTATTCCTCTTAAATTTCCACCATGAAAATCCCACCTTATAATATCCCCTCTACTGTCCTTTATGTACATAGGTATATCTTCCCAATTACCATATATAAAGCTGTTTTTTTTAGGATTATCAACCTTCCCATTACGATTTCCATTGTTAAATCTATCTACAAATATATGATAAAGTACTCCTTCTTTATACCAGGTTGGCACTTTAAAGTCTTTATAAACAGTAATTTGATATTTATTGATATCATTATAATTATATTCACAAGCGTATCCATTTTCTCTATTCTTTCCATAGAATACAGTCTTTTTCTCACCATCTATTTCAACAATTACTTTAAAATAATAGAAATAAACACCTGTTATATCAAATTTTTCAACCTTACAATAAAAATACTTTCCAAGTGTATTATTGTTTAATTCTTCATTTAAAATTATTGTCTTTGTTTCATCTTCTTTGTTTATTTCTAGGGAAATAGACTCAACATTATATCCTTCATTTACTTTAACTTTAATTATCAATTCTTCATTAAATTTTAAAGCTCCAAACGGAGCCTTAAAATTTTTATCCCAAGAATTATATTCTATTATGTTTTGCATTTATAATCACACCCTTTTAAACCAAATGTCTTTTGCATATTCAGAAATTGTTCTATCAGAAGAAAAAAATCCTGAATTAGCTATATTAACCAAAGACATTGTATTCCATTTTTCTTTATCACGATATAGTTTGTTTATATTTGCCTGAGCTTGACCATAATTTTCAAAATCCCTCAATACAAAGTACTCATCATTGTAAGTGGTAAGTGAATTATAAATACTTCTACCTTCTTCACCTAGGTTAGGAATAAATCCATTTATTAAATCATCTACTACCCTTTTTATATTCATGTTAGAATGATACAAATCAAGTGAAGAATATCCACCAAACTTATTATAATTCAGTACTTGCTCTGCACTAAGTCCAAATAAAAACATATTTTCTTTTCCTACTTGTTCACATATTTCTACATTTGCACCATCTAATGTGGCTAAAGTTATAGCACCATTCATCATAAATTTCATATTACTTGTTCCTGATGCTTCTTTTGTTGTCGTTGAAATTTGTTCACTCACATTTGCTGCTGGTATTATTATCTCTGCTAATGATACACCATAATTCTCTATAAATACTACTTTTAACTTGTCCTTTACTCTAACATCATTATTTATAGTACTTGCAACTGAATTTATAAATTTAATTATACACTTGGCTAAATAATATCCTGGTGCGGCTTTTGCCCCAAATATAAAAGTTCTTGGGTCAATATTTAAATTAGGATTGTCAAGTAATTCATGATACATATGGAGTACATTAAAAATATTCAATAGTTGCCTTTTGTAAGCATGCAACCTCTTAACCTGAACATCAAATATAGAATTAGGGTCGATATTTAAATCGTATTTATCATTTATAAAATTTGCTAAATTTACTTTATTATTGTATTTTATATCATCAAGTCTTTTTAAAACAGAAGAATCATTTTTAAATTTTTCAATATTCTTTAGCTGTAAAGTATCTGTTTTCCATGAGTCACCAATTAAATCTGTTATTAAATTGCTAAGTTGAGGATTTGAACTTATAAGCCATCGTCTATGTGCAATTCCATTAGTTTTATTGTTAAATTTATTTGGTTCGTCTTGATAAAAATCTTTTAAAACTTCTGTTTCAAGAATTTGAGTATGAAGCTTAGCAACTCCATTTACACTGTGACTTGTTACAATACATAAATTTGCCATATTTATGTTGTCCCAATCTATTATACTCATTCTTCTTATTTTATCTTGGTCATATCCTTTATTATTTAACTCTTCTACATATCTTCTATTTATTTCTTCTATTATCATATAAATTCTTGGTAATAGCTCTTTTATCATGCTTACAGGCCACTTTTCCATTGCTTCTGACATTATAGTATGATTAGTATAAGATACTGTTTTTTTAGTTATCTGCCATGCTTCATCCCAAGATAATCCCTCTTCATCAAGTAGAATTCTCATAAGTTCTGGTATACATAAGGTAGGATGTGTATCATTTATATGAATTGCCACCTTATCAAATAAATTCCTGATATTTAGCTTATTCTTTTTACACTTCCTTATGATATCTTGTACACCTGCACTTACAAAGAAATACTCTTGCTTAAGTCTCAATAATTTTCCTGCATAATTTGAATCATCAGGATACAACACTTGTGAAATTTCTTCAGTATAATACTTGTGTTTTAAAGCTTCTTCATAACTTCCTGAATAATTTAGAGCATTTGAGGTAAGTTCTCCAAAGTCTCTTTTTGGTATCTCACTTTTAAATAATCTTAAAGTATTGATACATTGATTTTGGTATCCAATTATTGGTATATCATAAGGCATTGCCATTACAGGAAGATAGTTTTTATGGACTACTTTTAAATGAATTCCTTCCTTAATCAACTCTACTTCTCCACCAAACTTCACCATTGTTGCTTCATTTGGTCTTACAGTTTCCCATGCATAACGTCCTTCTGTAAGCCAGTTATCAGGTACTTCGACCTGATAACCATTTACAAATTTTTGTTCAAACAAACCGTATTTATATCTAATTCCATATCCTTGACCACTTATATTCAAAGATGCCATAGAATCTAAAAAACATGCTGCTAATCTTCCAAGACCACCATTCCCTATGGCTGGGTCTACCTCAGCTTTGATTAAATCATCTAAGTTAATTCCTAATTCTAGTAATCCTTCTCTAACTTCTTCTTCAATATTTAAATTTAATAAATTAGATTTTAATTGTCTTCCTATTAAAAACTCTAGACTAAAATAATAAACTTCTTTTTTCTTATCTAACTTCGTAGCAACCCATTTTTTTGCTATTTCATCTTTCAGTAGACTACATAGTACATTTAACAATTGTTCATCAGTAGCTTCCTTGATAGACTGTGCATATAAGCTATACATTTTCACTTCAAATTTTTGCTTGAATTTCTTTTTGCTTATTGTTACCAAAAAAACCACTCCTTTAATCACATATGTCTCTATATGTTTCTATATACTCCTTAGCTGATTTTTTCCAACTATTATCGGTATTCATTGCATTTTCAACTAGTTTCATCCATTTTTCTTTATCTCTAAAAACCTTAATTGCATTTTTCAAACAGAAAAACATCTCATGAGCATTGTAATTTTTAAAACTAAATCCATTCCCTTCTCCAGTAAATTGATTATAAGGTATTACAGTATCTTTAAGTCCTCCAGTTTCTCTAACTACTGGCAAAGAACCATATCTCATAGCTAGCATTTGACCTATACCACAAGGTTCAAATAGTGATGGCATCAAGAATATATCACTTGCAGCATAGATTTGTTGAGCCAACGATGCATTAAATGTGATTCTAGCTGATACTTTACCTGAAAAATTAGAATCGTAATAATTAAACATTGATTGATATTGATGTTCCCCAGTTCCTAAAATGACAATTTGTAAATCTTCCCTCATAAGCTCCGGCATCATATAGGCTATTAAATCAAATCCTTTTTGAGAAACTAGTCTTGAAACTATTCCTATTAATGGAATAGAAGAATCTTTTTTTAATCCTAATATATCTTGTAATCTCAATTTATTTTCCAATTTTTTCTCAATAGAATTTACATCGTAATTAACAAATATATCCTTATCTTTCTCAGGATTATTCAAGTCATAATCTATACCATTTAATATACCTTTTAATTTTCCTGATTCCTTTCTAAGCAAACCATCTAATTGTTCTCCATAAAAAGATGTTTGTATCTCATTTGCATAAGTAGGACTAACAGTTATAACTTTATCTGCAAAGTTTATTCCAGCTTTCATAAAATTTATTGAACCATAATACTCTATATCTCCATTATCAAAATATTTTTCAGGTAAATCTAATATATCATCTAAGACATACTTATCAAATACACCTTGATATTGTAGATTATGTATAGTATACATAGTTTTTATATTTTTATACCCCTCAAGGGTTGCATATCTCTCTTTTAAAATTAATGGTAACATTCCTGTGTGCCAATCATTTATATGTATTACATCTGGATAAAAGTCAATTCTACTTATAGCTTCTAAGACAGCATCTGTAAAGAATGTATATCTTTCTGCATCATCTCCATATCCATAAATACTCTTTCTCTCGTCTTCTCTTCTAAAATAAAATTCATTGTCTATAAAATAAAATTTAACACCATCTAGCTCCATTTCTAAAAGACCACAATATTGATTTCTCCATCCAACACGTACACTAAAAACAGCTATTTCTTTTAATTGATCTTTTAAATAACTTGGTATAGTTGAATATTTAGGCATTATTACCCTTACATCTACACCTTCTTTTTTTAATTCTTTAGGCAATGCATAAGATACATCTCCTAATCCTCCAGTTTTAGCAAAGGGCCAACACTCTGCTGTTACATAAAAAACTTTCACTAGCTATTCCCCCTTCTAAAAAATATTTTTATATATTCGTATTTTTTTCTACTACAATAGGATATTTTTCATCTCCTTTTAACTCTTTTCCTTTTGATACACTTGTATTTTTATCTAGTATTGCATTATATAGTTTTGCATTTGACTTTATTACACAATTTTGCATTACTATTGAGTTTTCTATAACTGTTCCTTTTTCAACATTAACTTTTCTAAATATAATACTATCTTTTACAGTACCTTCTATTAAGCAACCTGATGCTATAAAACTATTTTCTACCTTTGCACTATCTGTGTAAATTGTAGGTGACTCATTCTTTTCTTTAGTAAATATTTTTCTTTCAGAGTACAATAATTCATCAGCCACTTCTATTTCTAATAAATCTTTACTCATTTGAAAATATGATTCAACAGAATTTACACATTTCAAATATCCTGTATACTCATAAGCTCCTATTTTCATATTTTCTGCTTCTTCAACAATAAATTCTTCTAGATAACAATAGTTTCCTTTATTTACAATATTATATATACATTCTACAAAATCTTCACGCTTCATAATATATATTTCCATACATATATTTGCTCTAGGGAATTTTCCTAAATTATTTCCGACATTTATTACTCTGTTATTACTATCTAAGTTTAAAGTTAGATTACCTTCAAAATCTTTATTTGCATTGTTTACATTTTTATATATCATAGTTATATCATTATGAGATTTTTTATGGTATTCCAAAGCCTGAGAATAATCTAAATTGCATAACATATAACTTGGAGCTATTAAAATATATTCTTCTTCACTTTTCTCTATATAATCAAGATTAGCCAGTATTGTGTATATATCTCCTTTTCTATGTGAGTAAGTATTTCTATACTTAGTATTTTCTGGGCTAAAAATTGATAAACCACCCTTTTTTCTACTTAAATCCCAATCTTTCCCGCTACCTATATGGTCTGTCAATGATCTATATTTTTCTTTTGCAAATATTCCAACTTTTGTAATTCCTGAATTTATCATATTAGATAGAGCGAAGTCTATTATTCTATATCTTCCAGCTATTGGTGTAGAAGCTATCGGTCTTCCATAATTAAGTTTATTTATTGCAGGGTCTCCTTTTTTGTTTAAATTTATTATACCTAAACATTCATTTCTCATCTTAAAGACCTCCTTCTATTAATACGCATCTAGGCTCTATATTTTCATATTCAGAAACTACATTTATCTCATTATTTACATTTTTTATCTGAACATTATCATTTATAGTTGCACATTCGCCTATCATAGCTTTTTCTATAGTTACATTTTCTCCTATTACAACATTTGGCATGATTACTGAATCAATTACTTTGCTTCCTTTTCCAACAACAACTCCATGTGATAATACAGAGTTTCCTACTTCTCCTAAAATTCTACAACCATCAGCTATCATTGATCTATGAACATTTGCACTTTTGCCTATATATTGAGGAGGCATTGCCATTGTATTTGTATATATCTTCCATTTAGGGTCTGATAAATCCAGTGTTTCTGGAGATTTAATTATATCCATATTTGCATCCCATAAACTTTGTATAGTTCCTACATCTCTCCAATACCCCTTAAATGGATATGCATACATTCCAACATTATCCTCTAACATTTTAGGTATTAAATTCTTTCCAAAATCATCATAATTTATATCTGGATTTTTTTCTGCTTCTTTAAAATAACTTCTCAACATTTTCCAATCAAATATGTATACTCCCATAGATGCCAAATTACTTTTAGGTTCGCCTGGCTTTTCTTCAAATTCATAGATACTTGAATCTTCATTTGTATTCATTATGCCAAATCTAGAAGCTTCATCCCAAGGTACTTCAATTACTGCAATCGTAGCTTTAGAACCTTTTTCTTTATGAAATTTTAACATTTTACTATAATCCATCTTATATATATGGTCACCAGATAATATTAATACATATTCTGGATTATAGGTATCTACAAAGTCCATATTCTGGTATATAGCATGTGCTGTACCATTATACCAATTTCCCTCTTTTTCATTCATAAATGGTTGTAATACATATACTCCACCATTTATTCTGTCTAAATCCCAATGACTTCCCATGCCTATATGAGAATTTAATATCAATGGTCTATATTGAGTTAAAACACCTACAGTATCTATACCAGAATTTGAACAATTGCTTAAAACAAAGTCAATAATTCTGTACTTTCCTCCAAATGATACGGCTGGTTTTGCAATCCTCTTTGTAAAAACTCCAAGTCTTGAACCTTGCCCCCCTGCCAAAATCATAGCTAACATCTCTTTTTTCATTTAATGACACTCCCCTCATCTAGTAATTAATATTTATAATTGCATTTTTACCTTTATAAACTTTTAGTCAATAAATGTTGTGTATAAATTTTGCCCAAACGCTAATGTAATAAGAGTAAAATAATATAAACTATACAATTTCTATAATATATACCCCATAATTGTTTTATTGAAATATACATTATTTTCCATCAGTGCTATAGTACTTATAATATTCAATTCCTAATTAGAAAATAATATAAACATTTATTTTATAGATATAAAAAATATTTTTTATAAATCAATTCATATCATACAAACATACTTAAATTTTTATGATTTTTTGATTTGATAATAATAGAACATAATATGACATGATTATCTAAAAATCTGTAAACAATTACTAGCTAATTTTATTTTTCTTATCATTTCCTTATTTATGATTCAATTAATGAATTTTAGTTTTATTGTTAGATATATTCATTACGTTTGATATTTTTATAACTATATATGTTATCAATGTAAATATTCAAATTAAAATTACTTTCTTTTCCTACATGTTTTATTTAATATTATATAACACTTTTTACATTAGTAAAGGGCAAATTGTATAAAAATTCTGTTAATTTATTTTTAAAATCCCGTTTTATAAATAAAAACAAAGAAGAAGACTTAAAAAACTATAAGTCTTCTTCTTTTCAATGTACATTCTATACTATATTTAATTAATTCGACATTTAATTTCCATTTCCTTCCTACGATAAAAAAACTCTTTTATTTTTTTAATGAATCATTTCCACTAAATGCATCTTTTACATCTAATATATCATTCTTATCATCACTCATGACTTCTTTTATCCCTTTGAATGTTCCTAGGAAATTAACTGCTTCTGAAGGTAAAACCAATTTTGTTGACTTACCTTCAGCCATTTTTTCAAGTGCTTCCATAGATTTTAATGCTAGGATATTATTATCAATGTCAGACTCTTTCATCGCTGAAAATACTAACTTCAAACCTTCTGCAGTGGCCATTTGAGTTCTTTTAATCATTTCAGCTTCACCTTGTGCTTTAGCAATAGCTGTTTGTCTTATAGCCTCAGCTTCACCTTCTGCTACTAATATAGCAGATTCTTTTTCTCCTTCTGCTACACGTACCATAGCTTCTTTTCTTGCTTCTGCTGTTAATATAGCAGATTGTTTTTCTCCTTCTGCTTGTAATATAGCAGCTGACTTATTACCTTCTGCTTGAAGTATTGCTTCTCTTCTTTCTCTTTCCGCTCTCATCTGCTTTTCCATCGCAACTTGGATATCATGAGGAGGCATTATGTTCTTTAACTCTACTCTATTTACTTTTATTCCCCATTTATCTGTTGCTTCATCAAGGATTGTTCTCATTTTTACATTTATTATATCTCTTGATGTTAGTGTTTCGTCTAAATCAAGTTCACCAATTATATTTCTTAAAGTTGTAGCTGTTAGATTTTCAATAGCAGCTATTGGATTTGCTATTTCAAACACATATCTAACTGGGTCTGTAACTTTATAATATACAACTGTATCAATCTGCATAGTTACATTGTCTTTAGTTATAACTGGCTGAGGTGGGAAATCTATTACGATTTCTCTCAAGTCAATCACATATGCCATTTTATCTAAAAATGGTATCAAGAAATGTACTCCTGTTTCAGCCACTTTTTGAAACTTACCAAGTCGCATTATTATACCTACTTTAGATTGTTTTATTACTCTTATACAGGTTAAACTTATTGCTACGACTACTATTATTAATACAATACTTAAAACAACTTTCATACCCATAAATATATCCTCCTTTATTTTATTGATTCGTCACACTAGTTGCAGAATTCACTTTTTTAACAACTAGTTTTACCCCTTCTATTTTTAATACTTCTACTGTAGAACCTTTATCAATCTTTTCATCATCTATAGAAATAGCAGTCCATGTTTCATGTTCAACTACAACTAAACCAGTTTGATTTGGAGAAATTTCCTCTGTAACAACACCTTTTTTAGATATCATTGCTTGTAAATTGGTATTAGATTTATAAGTTTTATCTTTTTTTACAATTTTCTTAGTAGCTACAACTAACATAGCTATAGAAATTACAGCAAATATTAAAACTTGTAAAAATATACTCTTTATAAAAGTACTTAAAAATATAAGTATTACTGCTCCTACACTAAACCATATTAGTGTTAAGCTTGGAGTCAACATTTCTGCTATTCCAAATAAGATTGCTACTATCAACCATATCAACTTCATACTATCTACCCTCTTTTCATATGAATTATAAAACCCTATATAAATCATATTCTTTACACAATATATTTGAATATGAATTTAAACAATAAACCAAAAACCAATAAAATAAGTCAATTTGAGATTAATTTAATAGTATTATATCAGCATACTTTGTTAAAGTTGTTACAAAGTAGTATCAAATATTAGTCATTAAATAATCAAAAACTTGTTCATTGTTAACGAAATGTTACTTATTAAATCTGTTGCATTTACTGTATACATACTTTTTCCTAACTTATCTCCTATATAACCATGTACATATGCTCCACTCACTGTAGCTTCAAGTATATCCATACCTTGACCTATAAAAGAAGTAATCATACCAAGTAAACAGTCTCCCATTCCACCAGTTGCCATACAACTATTTCCTGTAGGATTTATATATGTTTCTTTACCATCTGTTATGATAGTTTGATAACCTTTTAAAAGGACAACTACATTATATTTTTGAGCAAATTCTTTTGCCACATCTACTCTATGTTCTCTTATATACCCAATTGAGTCACCTGTCAACCTGGCCATTTCTCCCAGATGTGGAGTAATTACAAACTTATTTCTCCACTCTAAAAACTTATAGCATCTATCCTTCATAACATTTAATCCATCTGCATCCAATATTATTGGACAACTAGAGTTTTCTACTACTCTAAGTAATCTCTCAAAAGTTTTGTGATTATCTCCCATTCCTGGACCAAAACCAATTGCATTGCTAGAACTCAATAGTATATCAACTCTCTCTTCTTCAAAATTTACAGTCATTGCTTCAGTGAGTCTAATAGATACTTTTTCTTGCACATCTTTACTACTAATCAAAGTTACAAGACCACTTCCACTTTTAACAGCAGATTCAGTTGCTATGAAACTAGCCCCATAAAATCCTTTTGAACCTGCAACTATAGATACTTTTCCAAAATCACTTTTAAATCCATGTTTATCTCTTCTTCTAATATTATTTTTTACAAAACTCTCATCAGTTATGAATTCATCATTATGGTATTTTCTTGTAATGAAATCTGGAACACCTATTTTTTCTACAATTATATCTCCAATAAGTGAGCTTACATCATAATTTAAAAACCCTCTTTTATAAAATTCAAAACTAATTGTTTTATTTGCTTTGATACAAATTCCAAGTATACTACCTTTGTCGCTATCTATACCAGATGGTATATCTATAGAATATGTATTTTTGCTGTTATCATTTACTATATCAATTACTTTTTTAAAAATACCAGTGATTTCTCTCTTTAGTCCTGTTCCAAATATTGCATCTATTACGACATCACTTTTAGATACTGCTCCTTTAAATATTGTTAAATTTTTATTTTTAATTATACTCTGTTTTTCTGTTTTAATAATTTCATCCACTTTATTTTTATTTATATAGTCATTATATTCCTCACTTAAATCATTTTTATCAATATTTATAATATTAATCCCCATATTTAAAAGTATATTATAATTGATTTTAGAACATTCACTTATTTTCTTGATATTACCAATTAAAAAGACATTCACATTTTTCCCTTTTAGCTTTAAATGTCTTGCTATTCCAAGGCCATCTCCACCATTATTTCCAACACCACATACAATTGTATAATCATTATATATATCTATATCCATGTTTCTCATTGCAGATATTACTGCATTTTCCATCAATACAATCATTGGAATTCCCAATTCTTCTACGCATGCATTATCAACACTTCTACTCAAATTAGCTGTACCTATCAACACATATCATCACTCCTATAAAATTAAAGACTTCCTAAAATATTTAAATAAACACATATAAATATCTACTGAAGTCTTTTTAATCTCGTAAACAACTTAAATAAAACCATCAAAAACAAGATTTCTAAAAATAATTTAAAAAATAATAAAAATTCTGAATTAAAATAATCATTTAATTTATTATATCATATAATTTTGGTCATTATATTACTTCAAAACCTATTTTCATTAATTCTCTAAAAAGTTTATCTTTTGGCTCAATTTGTTTCTAAAATCCAAATGATTTTTAATTTTTATTTATAAATTAAAATTTAAGAAAACTCCCCAATCCTATACATAAAACTTTTTTTATTCGAACTCAATTTTCTGACAATTTAATAATTTTTCAAAATTTATTATTGACTTTTATTTTTTACTGTATTAAACTAATTACTATACAAAATATAAAAACAAAATTTTCAAAATTATTAAATTAAAAGGAGAGATAAATATGAAGACTTTATTAAACAAACAAGTACGATTTTTTAGTAGCCAATTTAGTTAGGGTTTGTAGCTAAGTTAAGACAAATTGTCATAACATAGATACAGACCCCTTAGGATTACCATTTTTAAGGATTGTATCTATGTTGGCTATAGTGATTGTTGTTAAAGTTTTTATTTTATCATCATATATAGAGCCACATGGATTATACTGTGTGGCTTATTCGTGTTTTTGTCATACAGTTATATATACTGTGTGGCTTTTTTATATCCAAAATTAAATTAAAAAATTTATTTTAAAATATTTTCAAAGGAGTGTTTTATTTATGTCAGGTATTATATCTGTAATGACGCAAAGTTTAATTTTATCAATCA
>NZ_JAGWCZ010000019.1:0-60703 GCF_020657855.1 Clostridioides sp. ZZV14-6153
ATCAAACTCTCAAATAAAAGTTTATCAGGCTCAGATACTATTGTTATCAAAATATCTGGCTTTATGGTTTGTTTCTTAATATAAATTAACCTACTGTTTAATTTTCAATGTTCGTATTTTTTTCTTGTTCCTTTTTTTCAAGGACAAGTAATACTATACCATCATTCAAACAGTAGGTCAATACTTTTTTTATATTTTTTTAGAAATTTTTTTCATATTCTTTTTTTAGCTTTTCTACGACCTTTTTTTCTAAGCGAGAAACAGTCATTTGGGATATATCTAATTCTTTAGCTATACTAGACTGGGTTTTATCGAAGAAAAATCTATCTTTAAATATTTTTACTTCTAACTCATTTAAAGTTTCAATAAACTTATTAATAAAATCTTCATATTCTATACTTCCGAAATTACCTTCTTCTTTTCCTATTTTATCAATAAGAGTTATGTCTTTGTCTTCTGAATCATCATTACTTGATGAATCTAAAGACATAGGTTGATAACCATAAGAGGCTTCCATAGCCTCTAATACATCTTCTTCACTAACCCCTATATAGTCAGCGATATCTTTTACCTTTGGATGTTTTTTATTTTCTTGCTCTAGTTTAATTTTAGCATCACTTATTTTTTTGCTTAATTCTTGTATTCTTCTTGGTACTCTAAGTGTCCATACTTTATCTCTAAAATATTTTTTAATTTCTCCTACTATAGTTGGTGTTGCAAAACTGGAGAATTCAAATCCCTTTTCAACATCATATCTGTCAATAGCATAAATTAATGCTAATGAAGCAACTTGATATATGTCTTCAAAGTCAACACCCTTGTTTATATACTTCTTAGCTAACAACCTTGCTAAATATAGATGTCTTTCAATAAGAATATTCCTGATATCTACGTTTTTATTTGTATTATATAAATTAAATAGCTCTTTTGTATCCATATTTAGGTAATGTGTAGCATTAGCTACATTTTTCATTAAATATCAACTCCTAAATACTTAGTCATTTTTATTTTTGTTCCTTGATTACATTCTGATTCAATATCTACATCATCCATTAAAGTTTTAATTATAAATAATCCAAGACCACTTTCTTTTGGATTCTCTAAATCTGGTGTACTTATTGAGCTAACATCATATCCTTTTCCACTATCTTGAATCTCTATATTAATTGCATCATCTAAAATATTAAATACTATATTGAATACATCATCATTACTGTGTTTTATTGCATTTGTACATGCCTCTGATACTGCTACCTTTATATCTTCTATATCATCTATTGGAAACCCCATTTTATTTGCAATCCCAGATGCTGTTAATCTTATTATGCCTACATAATCTGGATTTGTAGTAATTTCCATCTTTATAGTTTCACAAGCCAAAATTTATCCCTCCACTTTAAATATTTTATCTAGACCTGTTATAGTAAAAATTTTCCTAACATTACTCTTAGGATTTACTATGTATATTTCTTTTTCATTTATCTTTAGTTTTTTTAAAACACCTATCATAGCCCCTAAACCTGTAGAATCTATATAATCTAAATCTTTAAGATTAATCTTTACATCCAACATGTTTCTTTCTATTAAACCATGTAAATGTTCTTTTAATTTATCTGCTGTAGAGACATCAAGTTCTCCATCAATACAAACATTCCAAAACTTATTTTGAGAATCTAAATTTGAATCTATATTCATAGACATGTAAAAACCTCCTATTTCCTCTTAATAATTTTAAATATATTACCTATACTCAATATCTTATTAATTACATAAACTATATCATCTATTCCCTTTGATATTGATGATGCATTTTCAACAATATCTTGTATGTGTCTTTCATTGTAATCTACAATCTTATAAGCTTTTTCAACAACTTTATTTAAACTATTTAGAGTTTTAGCTAAATAAATTGCTACTATAAGAGCCGAGCTACCTACTAATACGGCTCCTATCTGCCACCCCCATGCATTCATTAGTTAACATCTCCCTCGTCGTCAAAACTTTTACTTATTACTATATCTTCTTCTGAAATTTTTATATCTTCCTCATTATTATCATCATCTACTAAAGTTATTATTCTCTCTTTAACATCATTAAATGTTTCATGTAGAACTTCTTTTGGGTTTTCTTTCACTTTATCAAACTTATCTTTTGTCTCTTTTCTTAACTCAGAACCTTTTTTTGGTGCAAGAAACATACCAAATATAAAACCTAAAATGGCTCCTATTAATAAAAATCCACCTTTTTTACAACCTCTTTTATTACACATAATAACTACTCCTTTCAATTTTAAATTTTTATCTAAGTACATTATACAAAAAGAATAGGATATTTATCCTATTCTTCTTCAATATTTATTTTAGCAATCGAAACTACATTCACTTCTTCATTAGTCTTCATTAATTTAACACCACTTGTAACCCTTCCAAATAGTGAAATTTCATTAACTCTTATTCTAATAAGAACTCCATCAGAATTTATAATCATTATCTCATCATCTTCATTGACCATCTCTGCACCAACAATTGTACCAGTTTTTTCAGATATGTTATAAGTTTTGATTCCTTTTCCTGCTCTTATTTGGCTTCTGTATTCTTCTATATTTGTTCTTTTACCAAAACCATTTCTACTGACAACTAATACATCTGTACCTTTGCTACAAAGATTCATAGATACAACAAAGTCTTTTTTACTTAAAGTTATACCTTTTACACCCATTGCTGTTCTACCCATATATCTTATATCATTTTCATCAAATCTTATAGACATACCTTCTTTAGTTACTAAAAGTACTTCCTGTTTTCCATCTGTTAACTCTACTCCAATAAGTTCATCATCATCTCTTAAACCTATAGCAATAAGACCAGATTTATTTATATTTTTAAACTCTTCTCGTTTAGTCTTTTTAACGATACCTTTTTTAGTTGTAAGTAATAAATATTCATTTTCATCATTACCATCTATAGGTATTAAAGTTGCAATCTTTTCATCTGCTGATAATTGAAGTAAGTTTACTATAGCAGTACCTTTTGCTTGTCTCTTACCTTCAGGTATTTCATATGCATTTAATTTAAATACTCTACCCTTATTTGTAAAGAACAGTAATCTACTATGAGTAGTTGTAGTTATCAGATGTCTTACAAAATCTTCTTCTCTAGTTGTAAGTGCTGAGATACCTCTTCCACCTCTTTTTTGGCTCTTATAAGTATCAGATGGAAGTCTTTTTATATATCCAAAGTGAGTAAGAGTTATGGCTATTTCCTCATCACTTATAAGATCTCTCATATCTATCTCGCCTTCAGCATGTCTTATTTCTGTTCTTCTTTCATCAGAATAATTTTCTTTTATTATTGTCATTTCATCTTTTATTACATTTAAAAGTAATCTTTCATCAGCCAAAATTTCTTTTAATCTATTTATTTTCTTTATTAAATCTTCATACTCAGCTTCTATCTTATCTCTTTCTAGACCTGTAAGTCTTTGAAGTCTCATATCTAGTATAGCTTGAGCTTGAATTTCAGTTAGATTGAATTTTTCTACTAAACCTATTTTAGCTTCTTGACCTGTTTTTGAAGCTCTTATCAAACTTATAACAGCATCTATATTATCTAAAGCAATTTTTAATCCTTCTAAAATATGTGCTCTTGCTTCAGCTTTATTTAATTCAAATTTGGTTCTTCTTGTGACAACATCTTCTTGATGTTTAATATAATGATATAGTATTTGCTTAAGATTTAAAACTCTTGGTTGGCCATCTACAAGAGCAAGCATTATTATACTAAATGTATCTTCCATTTGAGAATGTTTATACAGATTATTTAATACTATATTAGCATTAGCATCTCTCTTTAATTCTATAACAATTCTCATACCATTTCTATTACTTTCATCTCTTAAATCTGATATACCTTCTATTCTTTTTTCTTTAACTAATTCAGCTATTCTCTCAACTAATTTAGCTTTATTTACTTGATAAGGTATTTCTGTAACTATTATCTGTTGTTTTCCTTTTGGAAGTTCTTCTATAAAAGCTCTAGATCTAACTTTAACTTTACCTCTTCCAGTTCTATATGCCTCTGCTATATTCTCTTTACCCATTATAATTGCAGCTGTAGGAAAATCTGGACCTTGTATAAATTTTATTAAGTCCTCAACACTACAATCTGGATTGTCAATCAAATGTACAGTTGCATCAATTACTTCAGCTAAATTATGTGGAGGTATTGAAGTTGCCATACCAACAGCTATACCATTAGATCCATTTACTAATAGATTAGGATACCTTGCTGGTAGTACTGAAGGTTCTTTTAATGATTCATCAAAGTTTGGCTTAAAATCTACAGTTTCTTTTTCTATATCTCTTAATAATTCTAATGATAATTTACTCATCTTAGCTTCTGTATAACGCATCGCAGCTGGTGAGTCTCCGTCAACAGAACCAAAGTTACCATGCCCATCTACTAAAAGTGCTCTAGTTGAAAAGTCTTGAGCCATTCTTACCATTGCAAAATAAACAGCAGTATCTCCATGTGGATGGTATTTCCCTAAAACGTCCCCAACAATACGGGCTGACTTTCTATATGGTTTATCTGGTGTTAAGTTTAATTCACTCATTGAGTATAGTATTCTTCTGTGAACTGGCTTTAGACCATCTCTAACATCAGGAAGAGCACGTCCAGCTATAACACTCATCGAATAATCGATATACGATTTTTTCATTTCTTCCGCTATTTCAATAGGGAGTATTTTGTTATTTTCTTCCATGTATACTAATCCCCTCTCTCTATATATCTAAGTTTCTAACGAATCTTGCATTTTCTTCTATAAATTCTTTTCTTGGAGCAACCTTATCACCCATAAGCATTGAAAATACTTCATCTGCAATTGCAGCATCTTCTACAGTTACTTGTAATAAAGTTCTTGTGTCAGGATTCATAGTAGTGTCCCATAATTGCTCTGCATTCATCTCTCCAAGACCTTTATATCTTTGAAGCTCTACACCATTTCTTCCAATTTCATCTAATAAAATATTTAATTCTTTATCTGAATAAACATAATATTCCTTTTTTTGTTTTGTTACTTTGTATAAAGGAGGTTGTGCTGCATAAACATATCCCTCATCTACAAGAGGTCTCATATATCTAAAGAAGAATGTTAGTAGTAAAGTTCTTATATGAGCTCCATCTACATCGGCATCGGTCATAATTATGATTTTATGATATCTAGCCTTATCTATATCAAAATCTTCTCCTATACCACAACCATAAGCTGTTATCATATTTTTTATTTCGTCTGAAGATAATATCCTATCTAGTCTTGATTTTTCGACATTAAGTATCTTACCTCTTAATGGAAGTATCGCTTGGCTATTTCTGTCTCTACCTTGTTTTGCTGAACCTCCTGCTGAATCTCCTTCGACTAAGAATATTTCACTTTTAGCAGGGTCTTTTTCTGCACAATCTGCTAATTTTCCAGGTAAAGATGTGCTTTCTAAAACACTCTTTCTTCTTGTTAATTCTCTTGCTTTCTTTGCAGCTTCTCTCGCTCTTTGTGCTCTCAAAGCTTTATCAACTATTATTCTAGCTGTTGTTGGATTTTCCTCTAAGAAAGAACCAAGTTCATCAACTGTTACACTATCAACTACACCTCTCATAAAACTATTACCTAGTTTTGTTTTAGTTTGCCCTTCAAATTGAGGTTCTGGTAATTTAACTGATACTACAGCTGTAAGGCCTTCTCTTATATCTTCACCCAGTAAGTTAACGTCATTTTCTTTTAAGAATTTATTTCTCTTAGCATAATCATTTACAGTTTTAGTAAGAGCTGCTTTAAATCCACTTAAATGAACTCCTCCTTCATGTGTATTTATATTATTTGCAAAAGAATATATGTTCTCTGTATAACCATCTGTATATTGCATAGCTAATTCGACAATACAATCGTCAACTTTTTTATCTATATAAACTATGTCATCATGTATTCCAGTTCTAGATTTATTTAAATACTTAATATATTCTACTAGACCACCTGTATAGTGAAATTCTTTTCTTTTTTCTTGATTTTCTCTTTTATCTTCAAATACTATTTTTATTCCTTTATTTAAAAAAGAAAGTTCTCTCAGTCTATATTCCAATGTTTCATATTTAAACTCTATTTCATCAAATATTGTAGCATCAGGCATAAATTGAATTATTGTTCCTGTACTTTGAGATTCTCCAACTACTTCAAGCTTAGATGTTGGTAGACCTTTTTCATATGTCTGCTTATATATTTTTCCATTTAAATAAACTTCTGCTGTCATCCATTTTGATAATGCATTAACTACAGAAACACCAACTCCATGAAGACCTCCAGATACTTTATATCCTCCGCCTCCAAATTTTCCTCCTGCATGAAGATTAGTTAATACTGTTTCTAAAGTTGATTTTCCAGTCTTAGGATGTACTTCGACTGGGATACCTCTTCCGTCATCTTTTACTAAAATACTGCCATCTTCATTAATAGATACATATATATGTGAACAATATCCTTGTAAAGCCTCATCTATACTATTATCTACAACTTCATAAACTAAGTGGTGTAAACCTCTTGGGCTTGTACTACCAATATACATACCTGGTCTTTTTCTAACGGCTTCTAATCCCTCTAATACCTGTATCTGACTTGCACCGTATTCTTGTTTCATTTAATTTCCTCCATTCTCTATGCTAATAACATTGCCATTTTCAATATTAAATATTGTAACATCCTTTTCATCAAATATTTTTTTATGTGAAATTTCAGCGCTTGTTATAAACATTTGAACATTGCTTAAATTATTTACTAAAAGTTTTTGTCTTGCTTCATCTAACTCACTAAAAACATCATCTAAAATTAATACTGGATATTCTTCAACCTCATTTTTTATTAATTCTATCTCTGACAGCTTTAATGATATTGAAGCAGTTCTCTGTTGACCTTGTGAACCAAAAAGTCTTGCATCTAAATCATTTATGAATATATTTAAGTCATCTTTGTGTATACCATATCTAGTAGTTCTAGATTCTATATCATTAGGTCTATTTGATGACAACTTGGCTAAAAATTTATTATATACTGTTTCTATAGTATCTTCATCAGTTATATTTATTTGAGTTTTATATTTGATTGATAATTTTTCAATTCCATTAGTCAAATTCATATGCATATGTTCAGATATATTAGCTATCTTTTTTATAAAGTCTCTGCGTAAAATATAAATATAACTTCCATATTTTGCTAGTGTATCATCATATACATCTAATAAAGCTTCATCAACATGAATGCTTTTTAGCACTCTACTTCTTTGAGAAAGTATTTTATTGTAATTAGTAAGATAATTATAATATTTAGGAATAATTTGGCTAATCTCTTTATCTATAAAAGTCCTTCTCTCTTTAGGACCCTCTTTAACCAGTCTTAAATCTTCAGGTGAAAATATGACAACATTTAAGTTGCCAAGTAATTCCTGCATTTTTTGCAAAGGGACTTTATTTATTCGTATCCCCTTTTTATCTTTTCCAATAATTAGCTCTATTAGACTATATTTATTATATTTTGAAAAACTTCCTCCAACATATAAATTTTCACTATTAAATCTAACCATTTCTCTATCTTTGTTGGTTCTAAATGATTTGCCAAAAGAAAGCATATAAATAGATTCTACTATATTTGTCTTTCCTTGACCATTTTTTCCAACAAGAAGATTCACTTTCCCATTAAATTCCAGATGCAACTTTTCATAATTTCTAAAATTAACAAGCTGCAAACTTTTAAGTTTCACAAAAAGTTCTCCTTTTTTACAATACTTTTATTTTAGTTCCCTCTATCTCAACTATATCTCCTGATTTTATCTTTTTCCCTCTTCTTAATTCTATTTCATCATTTACTGTCACTAGACCTTCTTGAATTAAAAATTTTGCATGACCTCCAGTTGATGCAATCTCTGCTAATTTTAGGAATTGATCTAACTTTATATAGTCTGATTCTATAGTTATTTCAGTCATAAGAGTTCCTCCTTGCCATTATTTTAGGTAAATAGGTATTAATACATTAAAAGTATATTATACCATAAAAATACTTGCAAAAGGAGTTGCCTAAGATTAGAAAAATTTTTCTACAAAAGACAACTCCTTAATGTCTGCTATATATTGGATGATATTCTTACTGGAAGTAATAAGTAAATATAATTAATATCATCTGTTGGTTTAATTATACAAGGATTTACATTTGTAGTAAATTCTATAAATATTTCCTCATTATCTATATTTTTCAACCCTTCAATAAAGTATCGAGAGTTAAAAGCTATATCTAAATAATCTCCATCTAAATCTATTTCAACTTCTTCATATACATTTCCTTTTTCTGTATTAGAAGTAATTGCCATTACTTTATCTCTTATAGATAATTTTATAAGGTTATTTTTTTCTGATTGAGACAATAAAGATGCTCTTTCTATGCTGTTTAAAAGTTCTTTAGTATTTAACTTTACTCTACTGTTATGCTCTCTTGGCAACAATTTTTTATAATCAATAAAATCTCCTTCAAGTAATCTTGTAATAATTTTTGTATCATTAATTATAAAAATAGCATTTTTTTCGTTAAATCCAACTTTAACATTATCCTCTCCAGAAAGCAAGCTATTTACGTCTATAAGTGTCTTTCCTGGAATTATTACTTTTATATTTTCAGTTAAGCTATCAACTGAGCAGCTTTTTACAGCCAATCTATAGCCATCAATTGCTACTAAATTTAAATTTTTATCTACAATTTCTAGAAGTTCTCCCATTAAAACAGGTTTTGTTTGATCTTGTGAAATAGCAAATACAGTTTGTTTAATCATATTTTTTAGGAGTTCTTGAGGTATGCTATATAAATCTTCTTCATTTAATTCTGGTAGCTTAGGAAATTCTTTAGCTGCATATCCTTTAATTTTAAATCTTGAATTTACACAATTTATGTAAATATTATTTTCTGAATCTGTTTCTATCTCAACAAAAGAATCTGGTAGTTTTCTAATTATATCTCCAAATAATCTTGCATCTACAACAACATCACCTTTTTCTATAATCTCTGCTTGTACATAAGTTTCTATTCCTATCTCTGCATCATATCCAGTAAGTTTTAATTGACCTTCTTCTGTAGATATAAGTATACCTTTTAATAGTTCTATTGTTGTTTTTCCATTAATAGCTTTTTGAGCAATCCCAATTCTATTTGCTAGGATTTTTTGATTACAAATTATTTTCAATGTGGATAACCTCCTCTGGCTTTTTATATAAAAAAATAAGTTAAAATCATAGTAGTAATAGTAGTAGGTGTTGTTGATAATGTTAATAAGTATATGTAACATTATAAATACAAAGATATCAACATGTGTATAAGATGTTGATATCTTTGTTATTTTAGACTTAATTATTTGTTAATAAATTTTAAGATAAAAAGATATAAACAAGTTATTCAATAGATATAAACAGACAATTGTGTATAAATTATCCCTTTAAATCTGATATAATTTTGTCTATTTTAGTCTTAATTTCTTCACTTTCTTTTATGTCTTTAGATACTTTGTCATGAGCATGAATTACTGTTGTATGATCTCTTCCTCCAAATTCTTCGCCTATTTTAGGAAGAGATAAGTCAGTAAGTTCGCGCGTTAAATACATAGCTATTTGTCTTGGAAAAGCTATTGAACGAGTTCTTTTTTTAGAATTAAAATCTTCCATTTTTAAATTAAATACAGAAGAAACTTTTTCTTTTATTCTAAGCACATTGATTTCTTCATTTTTAGAAGTTGTTATAATATCTTTTAATGCTTCTGTAGCAAGATCAAAAGATATCACTCTATTACTAAGAGAAGAGTAAGCAACTACTCTAGTTAGGGCACCTTCTAGTTCCCTTATGTTTGACTTAATATTTTTTGCTATATATGACATAACTTCATTTGGCACTTCTATACGTTCTAGTTGAGCCTTTTTTCTAAGTATAGCAATTCTTGTTTCAAAGTCTGGGGCCTGAATATCAGTTATAAGTCCCATTTCAAATCTCGATCTTAATCTATCTTCTAGTGTAGGTATGTCTTTTGGCGGTCTATCACTAGAGATAATTATCTGTTTATTTGCCTCATGAAGAGTATTAAATGTATGGAAAAACTCTTCTTGAGTTCTTTCTTTCCCAGCTATAAATTGAATATCATCAATTAATAAGACATCTACGTTTCTATATTTATTTCTAAATTCTTCATTTTTATCATCTTTTATAGAGTTTATAAGTTCATTAGTAAATTTTTCTGAAGAAACATAAACAACTTTTGAATCCTTTTTTTGGCTGACGATGTGATGTCCAATAGCGTGCATTAAATGGGTTTTACCTAAACCAACTCCTCCATACAAAAAAAGTGGATTGTAAGCTTTAGCAGGAGATTCAGCAACTGCAACACATGCAGCATGAGCAAATCTATTGCTATTACCAATAACGAACGTATCAAATGTGTATTTTGGATTCAGGTTAGGGTAAAGTACTCTGTAATTTAAATCTGTACTATCAGAATTTAGGTCAGCAACTTCTTTTTCGCTCAATACAAATTTAATATTATACTTTTTTAATGACAGTTGATTTATAGCATCTTCAATTAAATGCAAATATCTATTTTCTAGAATATCTTTATTGAAATCGCTAGGAGCTAGTAGTATCAAGTCATTAAGATGTATTTTTAATGGTACGATGTTTTTAAAAAAGGTATTAAAACTTACTGAAGTTAAGTCACCTTTTATTAATTGTAGGGTTTTGTCCCATAAAGAAACTATATCCATAATATAAACCTCCGAACAGAATAATTAATATTTTCCACAAAGTTATTAACAGAAAAGCAAAAATATATATAAATTTTACAGAATAACTAAATTTATGGATAATGGTGTTGATAAATTAATAATAGTATAAATTATTAAAAAAATATGAAAAGATATAAACAATATGTAGATAAAGTTATAAATAACATAAACATACAATAAATGGTGATTATAACTAGAGTATTGTCAGTAATCTTAAAAGTTATACACAAAAGTATCCACAAGCTGTGAATAATTTCTAATAAGTTGATAACATTTATGCACATTATCAACAAGTATATTTATAATATCAAAATATATGTCAAACTTCAATGATTTGTAACTAATTTATCCACAATATTAACTAATTGTTGATAAAAATATAAACATGTTAAATTTACTTTATTTGTGTATATAATTGAAAAAAATAATTTAGAATAAAATTAAATAGATTTTTACTAGTATTTTCAATAAAAAAAATACATAATATATATATGGTAGATTTTGTGATGCAAGCATACCAAAAACTCGTTGACAACGATAGTAAAAGTATTTATAATTATATGTGTTATGTTTACTTTGAGGGTAAAGTTATTATTTTTATAAACGGAAAATGAAATCTGAAAGGCGGTGCAAAATAATGAGTAAAAGAACTTATCAACCAAAAAAGAGACAAAGAAGTAAAGAACATGGTTTCAGAAAAAGAATGAAGACGTCTAACGGAAGAAACGTGTTAAAAAGAAGAAGAGCTAAAGGAAGAAATAGATTAACTCATTAATTACAAAAGGGCCGCTGCAAAGGTGGCCTTTTTGTGTAAATAATTACAATGCATAGCTGTGTTTATGGAGGTTAACTATGGACTTTAATAGGACAAAAGGGTTAAAAAAAGACTCTGATTTTAGAAAAGTATATAAACACGGCAAATCTTTTGCAAACAGATATTTAGTAATATATATACTTAAAAATAAATCAGATTATAGTAGAATAGGTATTTCTGTTTCAAAGAAAGTAGGAAAAGCTATCACTAGAAATAGAGTAAGAAGATTAATAAAAGAAGCTTACAGATTAAATATTGATGAAAAAATTAAGCCTGGATATGATATAGTATTTATAGCAAGAGTATCTAGTAAAGATGCTAGTTTTAAAGATATAGACAAGTCTATAAAAAATTTAGTTAAAAGAACGGATATTTCTCTTTAAATTGTATGCTATAAATCTGGAGGTTAATAACTTTGAATAAAATAATTTATATATTAAAGGAAATAAGTAGGTATTTATCGAATTTATGTATTTATTTAGTAAAATTTTATCAAAAGTATATATCTCCCTTAAAGGGACCTACTTGTAGATTCTATCCAACTTGCTCACAATATTCAATAGAGGCATTTAAAAAATATGGATTTGTAAAAGGTATGTACTTAACGATAAGAAGACTTCTAAAATGTCATCCTTTTCATCCAGGAGGTTACGACCCTCTAAAATAAAAGAGAGTAACTATTAGGAGGTATAAAAAAATTGAATATAATAGGAAATTTCTTAGGATTAATTCTTAAGGTAATATTTGAATTTGTTAACCATTATGGTATTTCTATAATAATTTTTACTATACTTGTAAAGATTGTTTTACTACCATTAACAGTTAAACAGACTAAGTCAACAAAGGCAATGCAAGATATACAACCTCGTATAAAAGAGATACAAGAAAAATATAAAAATAAGCCAGAAAAACAAAATGAAGAAATTGTTAAGTTATATGGAGAAGCTAAAATTAATCCACTATCTGGTTGTTTACCTTTATTAATACAGTTTCCTATATTAATAGGATTATTTAGCGTTTTAAGAGAGCCAGTTGCTCATGGCGTTTTTGCAAATCAAGCTGCATTTATGGCGGCTGACAATGGGTTTTTATGGATAAAAAGTTTAACAGCACCAGATTATGTATTAGCAGTATTTTCAGGAGCAAGTGCATATGTAATGCAAAAAGTAATGACTCCAAAGGACCAACTACAAGGCTCTATGAAAGTAATGACATATGTAATGGCAGGGATGTCTTTCTATTGGGGATTTATATTCCCAGCAGGACTTACATTGTACTGGACAGTAAGTAACTTATTCTCAATAGCTCAGTATTACTTAATAATGAATCCTTTAAAAGCTAAGCTGGCTGCTAACTCTAAGGAGGAAAAAGTTAATGAGAAAAAGCCTAAAATTAATAAAAAGTAAAAGTAAAGAAGAAGCTATAAATAAGGCTATAGCAGAGTTAAATTTAAAAGTAGAGGATATAGAGGTAGAAATACTAGAAAATCCAAGCAAGGGGTTTTTAGGTTTTATAGGTGCTAAAGATGGTACCTATGAAATTTTTGTTATTGAAAGGGAACTAGATGTAGCTAAAAATTTTATAGAGGTAATGTTGAAAAATGCAAATGTTGATGCCAAAGTCAATGTATCTCAAAAAGATAATTTAATCATGGTTGATATTGAAGGCAAAGAAGCTGCAAGTTTAATTGGTAGAAGAGGGGAAACTTTAGATTCTATTCAATTTTTAACTGGATTAGCTCTTAATAAAATAAATAAAGACTCTCATACAAGAGTACTTGTAGATATAGAAAACTATAGGTCAAAAAGAGAAGAGTCTTTAATAAGATATGCTAATAAGGTTGCTAGAGAAGTAGCGAAAACAAGAAAAACTAAAAAATTAGATTATATGAATCCATATGAGAGAAGAATAATACATTCAGCTCTTCAAAATGACAAATATGTAATTACATATAGTGAAGGAACCGATCCATATAGAAGATTAGTAATTGAGTGTAAAAGATAAAATCAACCTCCTAAACATTAGGGGGTTTTATTTTTTAATCTTATTAAATCATTGCAATTGGTTAAAAATAAATCTATATGTAAAAATTATAAATTAAGAGGTGATAAATTTGTTTATAGATGATACAATAGCGGCTATAGCTACAGCACCTGGAGAAGGTGGCATAGGTATACTGAGAATAAGTGGAGAAAAAGCTTTAAAAGTTGCAGAAGAAATCTTTAAGTCCATGTCAGGAAAGAGTATTAAAGATTATAATAAAAGAACATTAATATATGGAAATATTGTAGATAATGAAAATGTAATAGATGAAGTATTATTGGCATATATGAAAGGTCCAAATTCATATACAGGAGAAGATGTTATAGAAATAAATTGCCATGGCGGATTTATTTCAGTAAAGAAAATTTTAGAATTAATATTATCTAAAGATGTTAGATTGGCAGAAGCTGGGGAATTTACTAAAAGAGCATTTTTAAATGGAAGAATAGATTTATCTCAAGCAGAAGCAGTAATAGATGTTATAAAGGCAAAAACCGATATAGCTCATGAAGTTGCCCAAAACCAACTAGAGGGTTCTCTATCAAAGAAGATAAGAGACTTAAGAGATAAAGTTACTGAGATACTGGCACATGTAGAAGTTGCTATAGATTATCCTGAAGAAGATATTGAACATATAACATATCAAACACTTAAGGATAAAACTGGCGAGCTTAAAAAAGAAATTAAAAAATTATATGATACAGCTGAAAGTGGGAAAATACTTAGAGAAGGCTTGAAAACAGTAATTGTTGGTAAACCAAATGTAGGAAAATCTTCACTGCTTAACTCTATTTTGGGAGAAAACAGAGCTATAGTTACAGACATACCAGGAACTACTAGAGATGTCATAGAGGAATTTGTGAATATAAAAGGTATACCTCTTAAGATAGTTGATACAGCAGGTATAAGAGATACTGATGATATAGTTGAAAAAATAGGAGTTGAGAAATCTAAAGAATCATTTACAAGTGCTGATTTAATTATAATGGTTTTAGATGCATCAAGAAAGTTGTCAGAAGAAGATATAGAAATATTAAAGAAGCTTAAAGATAAACAAACAATAGTGCTATTAAATAAAAATGACTTAAAACAAGAGATTGAAGAAGAAAAAATACTTAAATATGTAGAAAATAATAGTATAATAAGAATATCAGCTTTACAACAAGAAGGAATAGAAGCGTTACAAGATAAGATAGAGTCTATGGTATATAAAGGAAGTATCAAAAACAATTCTAGCTTAGTAGTAACTAATTCTAGACATAAAGATGCACTTGGTAAGGCATATAAGTCTGCAACAGATGCTTTAATTGCTCTAGAACAAAGTATGCCATTTGATTTTGTAGAAGTAGATTTAAAAAATATATGGGATTACCTTGGATATATTAATGGGGATACAGTAACAGAGGATTTACTAGATAATATATTCCATAACTTCTGTATAGGAAAATAGGATATAAAATGCAAAAGGAAAGAAGATATAAAAGTAATAAATTTCATTTTTTATTATAGAAATTATAGATATTTTATAGTGTTTCTCATGAAACATTAATATTAAAAAGAAAGGAATTATAAATGATAAAGTTTGAAGCAGGAAAATATGATGTTATAGTAGTTGGAGCAGGTCACGCGGGATGTGAAGCTGCTTTAGCTACTGCAAGAATGGGATATAAAACTTTGATAATAACAATGTCTTTAGATTCTATTGCATTAATGCCTTGCAATCCATCAATTGGTGGAACGGGTAAAGGTCAATTAGTAAAAGAGATAGATGCTTTAGGTGGTCAAATGGGACTAAATATAGACAAGACATATATACAAAGTAGAATGTTAAATACTGCTAAAGGACCAGCAGTTCATTCTTTAAGAGCCCAAGCAGATAAATTTAAATACCATGAAGAAATGAAAAAAACATTAGAAAATGAGCCAAATCTTGATATAGCTATGGATGAAGTTGTAGAAATATTACATGAAGGAAATGTTGTAATAGGTGTTGGAACTAAACTAGGATGTTCATTTAAATCTAAAGCTGTAATATTAGCTACTGGAGTTTATTTAAATTCAAAAATATATATGGGTGAGGTAGCATTTTACGAAGGGCCTAATGCATTAGGATATGCAAAATATCTTACAGATAGTTTAGTTGAATTAGGTCTTAGAATGAGAAGATTTAAAACAGGAACACCAGCAAGAGTCCATAGAGATAGTATAGATTTCTCTGTAATGTCTCTACAAGAAGGCGATGAAAAAGTAACTCCTTTCTCATTTATGAATGAAAACATAGAGAAAGAGCAAGAACCTTGTTATTTAACAAGAACTACTGAAGATACTCAAAAAGTTATACTAGATAATTTAAAAAGGTCTGCTATGTATAGTGGCGTGATAGAAAGTACTGGGCCAAGATATTGTCCTTCGATAGAAGATAAAGTAGTAAGATTTAGTGATAAAACTTCACATCAATTGTTTATAGAGCCAGAGGGACTGAATACTAAAGAAATGTATATTCAAGGTATATCAACTAGTTTACCTTTTGAAGTTCAATTAGATATGTATAAAACTATAAAGGGGCTTGAAAACTGTAAGATAATGAGACCTGCATATGCTATAGAATATGATTGTGTTGACCCAACACAATTAAAAATAAGTTTAGAAATAAAAGGTGTTGAAAACTTATTTAGTGCAGGGCAATTTAATGGAACTTCTGGATATGAAGAAGCAGCAGCTCAAGGACTTATGGCTGGTATAAATGCTGTCAGAAAGATAGAAGGAAAAGAACCTTTTGTATTAGATAGATCAGAAGCATATATAGGTGTATTATTAGATGACCTTGTCACAAAAGGAACTAATGAACCTTATAGAATGATGACATCAAGAGCAGAATATAGATTGTATTTAAGACAAGATAATGCTGATATGAGATTAACTCAAAAAGGTTATGAATTAG
The DNA here is from genome assembly GCF_020657855.1 of Clostridioides sp. ZZV14-6153. Classification (NCBI taxonomy): domain Bacteria; kingdom Bacillati; phylum Bacillota; class Clostridia; order Peptostreptococcales; family Peptostreptococcaceae; genus Clostridioides; species Clostridioides sp. ZZV14-6153. Next base: position 16,649 of record NZ_JAGWCZ010000019.1, read on the forward strand.
GACTAGTTAAAGAAGATAGATATGAAAGATTCATAAATAAAAAGAATGCTGTAGAAAAAGAATTTGAGCGATTAAAGCGTGAAAGGGTTACACCAAAAGAAGTAAATAGTTTATTAGAAGAAAAAGGTGCAACGCCAATAAAAGTTGGAATATCATTGTATGAGTTTTTAAAAAGACCAGAAGTATCCTATGAGTTACTTGAAGAATTAGGAAAAGATGCTGGTGAAGATGTTTCAAGAGAAGTTAAAGAACAATGTGTGATAATGACTAAGTATGAAGGCTATATAGACAAGCAATTAAAACAAATAGACCAATTTAAAAAGCTTGAGAATAAGAAATTAGATGAAAAAATAAATTATTCATCAATAGAAGGACTTAGACTAGAAGCAAGACAAAAACTAGACGATATAAAACCTATTTCAATAGGTCAAGCATCTCGTATATCAGGTGTTTCTCCAGCTGATATATCAGTCTTACTTATACACCTTGAACAAGTTAGAAGGACTAGAGGTGGCAAAGGTGAATAATATAGAACTTCTAAAAAATGGAATTGAAAATTTTAATATAGATACAAATGATAATATGTTACAAAAATTTAAAACATATAGAGATATATTAGTTGATTGGAATCAAAAAATGAACCTTACAGGAATAGAGGATGAAAAAGAAGTATATATAAAACACTTTTTAGACTCTATTTCAGCTGTAAAAAATGGATATATAAAAGATGGTATGTCTATAATAGATGTTGGTACAGGTGCTGGTTTTCCAGGTATACCACTAAGAATATGTTTAGATGGATTAAAATTAACTTTATTAGACTCTTTAAATAAAAGAATAAACTTTTTAGAAGAAGTTGGCAGAGCATTAGAACTAGAGGGTATTACATTTATACATGGAAGAGCTGAAGATTTTGGAAAAGATGAAAAGTACAGGGAAAAGTATGATATTGCTACAGCAAGAGCTGTAGCTGGATTACCAATTCTTATGGAATTTTGTGTACCATTTGTAAAAGTAGGAGGATATTTTATTTGTTTAAAAGGTCCAAATGCTAATCTAGAATTAGAGGAATCAAAAAAGGCTATAGATACTTTAGGATTAGAGTTTGTCGAAAAAATAGATGTAGAATTACCAGAAATAGATTTAAATCATAATATATTAGTTTTTAAAAAGATACATGAAACACCAGTTAAATACCCTAGAAAAGCTGGTAAACCAGCTAAAAATCCTATTAAATAATCAAGCTATTAATTAGTAGGCAACCTTAATTATTTCCTGAGAAATAATTAAGGTTGCCTTAAAACAAACAAAAATAAAGGAATTATTAAAGTAGATGCAGAAATAAAATTGTATGTACATATAGAGAACAAAAATATTTATATCTAAAATAAGAGAGGTATGTTATGGAAGATAAAAGAGTTATGGAGATACCTATAGAAGATATAGTTCCAAATCCATACCAACCAAGAAAAATATTTTCACAAGTTTCATTGGAGGAATTGAGCAATTCTATAAAGGTATATGGTATAATTCAACCTATAACAGTTAGAGCAAAAGATGGTAAATATGAACTAATTGCTGGAGAGAGAAGATTAAGAGCAGCTAAGTTAGCAGAGCTTAAAACTATCCCAGCAATTATAAATAATATGGACGATGAATCTTCTGCTGTTCTAGCGTTATTAGAAAATTTGCAACGAGAAGACTTAAATTTTATTGAAGAAGCAATTGGCTATGAAAACTTAATAAAAGAGCATGCTTTTACTCAACAGCAATTAGCAGAAAAATTAGGCAAAAATCAATCTACTGTAGCAAACAAGCTTAGAATATTAAAGCTTCCAAACGATATAAAAATGAAGCTAATAGAGAATAATTTAACAGAAAGACATGCTAGAGCATTCCTTAAATTACCAAGTGAAGATTTAATGAAAAGTGTACTAGAAAAGGTCATAAAGAATGAATTGACTGTTAAAAAAACAGAAAAACTGATACAAGATATACTAGAAGAAATTGAAATTCAAGAAGAGCCTGATAAAAAACAGAATATAAAGGGTGCTATGAGTATAAGAATTTACATAAATACTATAAAGCAAGCCTTTGATGCTATATCAAATACAGGAATTGATGCTAAGTATAATGAAATAGATAAGGGAGATTATATGGAAGTTGTTGTAAAAATCCCTAAAAAATAGAGATTACTGCTTACCAGTAATCTTTTTTTTTAAACAAGCCTTGTAATATAAATTGATTTATAGACATTATTTATAATTATAAAAGCAACTAGTCAATATTTAAAATTAATTTAATTCTTAAAGGGGGGAACATCATGGGCAAAGTTATAGCTATATTTAATCAAAAGGGCGGAGTCGGAAAAACTACAACAAATGTAAATTTAAGTGCCAGTTTAGGAACCTTAGGAAAAAAGATATTAGTATTAGATTTGGACCCTCAAGGAAATACAACTAGTGGATATGGTATTGATAAAAATGAAGTGGAAAATACAATCTATGAGATTATGTTAGATGGTTTGCATATTAAAGAAGCAATAATAAAAACAGAGTTTGAAAATGTAGATATAGTTCCATCAGCTACGGAACTAGCAGGTGCAGAGATAGAGCTTGCATCAATAAGTAATAGAGAGTATATTTTAAAAAATTCCATAAAAGTAGTAAAGGATGAATATGACTATATATTTTTGGATTGCCCACCTTCACTTGGGATGCTTACAATAAATTGTCTAACGGCTGTAGATAGTGTTTTAATTCCTATACAATGTGAATATTATGCCTTAGAAGGTGTAAGTCAATTAATGGAAACTATAAAATTAGTAAAATCAAGATTAAATACAGATATAGAAATTCAAGGTGTTGTTTTAAGTATGTTTGATGGAAGAGCTAATCTATCGATACAAGTTGTTGAAGAAGTTAAAAAGTACTTTAAAGGAAGTGTATATACAACTCTAATTCCAAGAAATGTAAGGCTTGCAGAAGCTCCTAGTCATGGTAAACCAGCAATTTACTATGATAAAAGATGTAGAGGGTCTGTAGCTTATTTGGAACTAGCAGAAGAATTTATAGATTTAGAAGAGGAGGAGTGGTAGTATGGAGAATAAGTCTAAAAGAAGTAATAGATTGGGTCGAGGTCTTAGTGCATTGATACCAGAAATCAAAGGAGAAACTTCAGATAAAGAAATAGTTAATATAGATATAGACAAAATATATCCAAACGAAGTTCAGCCGAGAAAGCAATTTGATGAAGAAAAAATAAAAGTATTATCTGAGTCTATAAAAAATTATGGTGTACTACAACCAATAGTAGTTAAAAGGGATGAAAATAATAAGTACATGATAATAGCTGGTGAAAGAAGATTTAGAGCATCAAAACTTGCAAATAAAAGTCAAATGCCTGCTATAATTAAAGATATAGAGATGAAAGATATAATGGAGATAGCTTTAATTGAAAACTTACAGAGGGAAGATTTAAATTCGATAGAAGAAGCACTAGCATATAAAAGTTTAATAGAGCACTATAGTGTAACTCAAGAAGAAATATCAGAAGCTGTTGGTAAAAGTAGACCTCATATAACTAACACTTTGAGACTTTTAAATCTAGGACAAGATGTTATAGACATGATAGATAGTGGTAAAATCACAGCAGGTCATGGAAAGGCTCTGTTAAGGATTGTAGATAAAAAATTACAATTACAAATCGCAAAAAAGATAGAAGAGGAAGAACTCTCTGTAAGAGAGGTTGAAAATATTGCAAAAAAAATATCTGAAAATAAAGAAGAAGATATGCCAAAAAAGTCTAAGCCTAAGGATGTATTTATTTTAGATGTAGAAGATAAACTTAGAAATATTTTTGGAACTAAAGTAAATATTTCTAAAGGTAAGAAAAAAGGTAAAATAGAGATAGAATACTATAATGACGATGATTTAAACAGTATTGTATCAATGCTTCTTGAATAACACACAAATATAAAATAGAGAGGACGATTAATATGATTTATCTAGACAATGCTGCAACTACATATCCAAAGCCAGAAAGAGTTTATGATGCTGTTTTAGATTGTATGAAAAACTATTGTGCAAATCCAGGAAGAGCAGGACATAAGCTTGCTATGAGAGCTGCTAGAGAAATTTATGACACAAGAGAAAATGTAGCTAAGTTATTTAATGTAAGTAATCCTATGAATATAGTATTTACGTCTAATGCAACAGACTCTTTGAATTTAGCAATAAAAGGTGTACTACAAAAAGGAGATCATGTAATAACAACATCTATGGAACATAATTCAGTAATAAGACCCATAAAAGCACTTGAGCAAAAAGGGGTAGAAAATACTGTAGTAAAATGTGATGATGAAGGTTTTTTAGATTATGAAGAGTTAGAAAAATCAATAAAGGATAACACTAAGCTGATTGTAACTACACATGCATCTAATGTATGTGGAACATTAATAGATATAAAAAAAGTTGGAGAAATAGCTAAGAAACATAATATATTATTCTTGGTAGATGCATCACAAACAGCAGGTGTTTATGATATAGATGTGAAGAAATGCAATATAGACATGTTGGCAATGCCAGGTCATAAATGCTTATTTGGACCTCAAGGAACAGGTATCTTATATGTAAGAGAAGGTCTAAATTTAAATATATTAAAAGAGGGTGGAACAGGTAGTAAATCAGAAGAAATGGTTCAACCAGAACTGTTCCCAGATAAATACGAGTCAGGAACTCATAATACTCCAGGTATAGCAGGACTTAACCAAGGTGTATTATTTATATTTGAAAGAGGAATCAACAATATAAGACAACATGAAGAAGAATTATGTCAATATATGCTAAATAAGTTAGAAGAAGTATCAGATATAAAGATATATGGACCAAAAGACAGTAAAAAAAGAGCCTCAGTAATAGCTATAAATATAGGGAATATGGATTCTGGAGAGGTTACTTTCTTATTAGATAGTGAATATAATATAGCAACTAGATCAGGAATACATTGTTCTCCGTTAGCTCATACTACTTTAGGTACGTTAAAACAAGGTGCGGTAAGGTTCAGTATAGGATATTTTAATACAAAAGATGAAATAGATAAAGCAATAGACGCTTTGAAGAAAATTTCAAAAAATAGATAGTTATACATTACAACATAAAAATAGTGTCAACTTTATAGAAAGCTGACACTATTTTTTGTAACTTAATATAATTTAAAAACTTACTTTAAATAATCTCCATCTTCAAGAACTATATGACCACTTTCATAGTTAGCGCCATCAACAGTAAGCTTTATTTGTTCAACATTCATGTTCTTTATGTAAGTACGTGCAACTGAATCAAGCATTAAAGTTTCTGCATCACTACCTAAGTTTGATTTTGTAAAATCAGAGTTAACATCTAATATACCAGTTTTTACGCCATCAATATCTTTTGTAGTAAATGAATTTAGTTTTGCAGATTCTGGAATTACTTTAAGCTTTTGAAGCTCAGCAAATAAAGTGTTTTCATCAATTTTTTCTAAATTAACCTTATTTTCAATTAAATCTGTTTTGTCTACATCAAAAGAGTAAATAACAGCAGACTCTGTCTTCTTTTCTTCCTTTGGAGTTGATGCAGATTTTTTATTAGGAACTTCTTTTTCATCATTATTTTCGTTATTGTTTTCTTCTTTTGGTTGCTCAACATTTGTATTATTTTTAGTTTCTTTTTTAGTTGCTTCATTTTGAGCATTGCTACATCCAACCGCCAATATAGATATAGATAATATACTTAACACTAACATTATTTTCTTATTTTTCATAAAAATTACTCCTCTCTAAGATACTATTCTTATATATAATTATAATCGTTATGACTGAATATATGAATACAAAATAGTAACAAATTTAAAAAATGATTTATTTAAATTAATTAAATACAAAATAAACTAAATTTTAGTCATTTTTATGGGAAATCATTTAATGTATAGAGAAAATATTGTAAAATAAAAGTAGTGTTTTTAAAATAAATATAAGTTATAATTATATTATAAAAAAATGTCTTCAAAAGGTGGGAATAGTATGGAAATTTTGAGCTTAGGAGAAAAGATTAAAAAATTAAGAAAAGAAAAAAATATGACATTGAAAGAGTTAGCCGGAGATAGGATAACAGCAGCACAAATAAGCCATATAGAGAGAGATAAATCTCATACTAGTTATGAACTGTTGGAATATCTAGGTGATAAGCTAGATGTAAGCGTGGAATATTTATTAGAAACAAAAGAAATGCAGTCAAAAAAGATAACAGATAATTTAATACTGCAAAGTGAAATTTATATAAAAGAGAATGAGCTAAACAAGGCTGAGGACCAAATAAAAGAAGTTTTAGATATATGTAAGAGATACGATTTAATGGAGAACTATGGCAAATGTAATTTTCTTATGGCTAATATTAACTTAAAAAAATCTAATTACAATAATGCTATAGAAAACTTTGAAAAGGCTTTATATTTCTTTATAAAAAACGATGATAGTGAAAACATACTAAAGTGCTATTTAAACATAGGAAAGATATATATGCAGGAAGACTTTTATAAAGGTGCGATAAGTCACTTTAATTTTGCAGAGGAAATTTTATCAGAGAGTAAGTTTGAGGATATTAACATATATAAGGAATTATATAGTAAGATGGCATATTGTTATATAAAATTAGATAATCCAAATATGTCATTAAAGTACATAGATAAAATAAATGAAATAGATAATAAAAATGATAGAAAAGAAGATGTCGATATTTTGGTGTTAAAAGCAAATAACATGCTTGAGATTGGAAAATATGAAGAATCAAAAGAGTATTTTAAAAAAGCACTAAAAATACTTGAAAATGAAGATAATAAAACTGGAATAGCAAATGTATACTTAACAATTTGTGATGTTTATAGAAAAATAGGTGAGACAGATAGAGTTCTTGAGTATTCTCAAAAAGTGTACAACATAAAGAAGAATGATGAAGACGAATACATGATGTCAGGTTTATTCAAGATAATAGAAGCGTACATAGATAAGGAAGATTATGATTTAGCTAGAAAATATTGTAAAATAGCTTTAGCATCATCAATAAAAAATAAAAACAAGTTTAATGAGTATAAAGCATTAAAATTCTATTCTAATATGTATAAGAATCAAAATGAAATTACTCTTGCTATTGAGTATTTAATTAAATGTATAAAAATAGTATCAGACTTAGGTAATAATAAGATATTAGCAAACTTGTACATAGACTTAGGACAATTATATTCAAGCATATCAAAAGAGAAAGAATTAGAATACTACCAAAAGGGAGTATTTATGTATAAAAATTTAGAGATAATGTAAGTATAATAAACCTATAATAGTATAGATACAATCTATAACAAGCAAGATAATATCTATGATAAAATATAAATTGTATGAATAATTTTAAGGAGATGAATCAAACAATGAGTATAAAAATAGATGCTAGAGGGCTTGCTTGTCCTAAACCAGTTATAAATACAAAAAAAGAATTAGATAATATAGAAGAAGGTATTGTAGTTACAACAGTTGACAATGAAACAGCAAAAGAAAATATATTAAAACTTGCTAAATCTTTAAATTGTGAAGCAAAGATTGTTGATGAAAAAGAAAATTTAATTTCTATAGAAATTAAAAAAGGCAATAATATTGTAGCTCAAAAAGAAGAAAGCGAACTAGAAGATACATGTGTATTTATATCTTCAGATAAGATGGGATTGGGGAATGATGAATTAGGACAAGTATTAATAAAAGGATTTATATATACTTTAACAGAATCAAAGCCATATCCTAAACATATACTTTTAGTTAATGGAGGAGTAAAATTAAGTGCTGAAAATGAAGCAACTATAGAAAATCTTAAAATACTTGAAGATGCAGGCGTAGAAATTTTATCTTGTGGAACTTGTTTAGATTACTATAATTTAAAAGAAAAATTACAAGTTGGCTCAGTTACAAATATGTACACTATAGTTGAAACATTAAAAAATGCATCAAATACTATTTCTATATAATGTATGCTTGTTTAACAATATAAAGTCATTAAGAAATATTAAACTAAAGAAAAGTAGATAGTCAGAAAGGATTAAGCAATGAATCAAATGTATATAGTATCGTTTAATTCGACACATCATGCAATAAGGTCAGAAAAGCTATTTGGTGAAAAGGGTTTAAAAGTAATGGCTCTTCCAACACCAAGAGAAATAACAGCAAGCTGTGGAATATCAATTAAATTTTCTTTTGAAGATATTGAAAAAATAAAGGCAATTTTAGTTGAAAATAATGTAGATATAAAGGGAATTTATTGTATAAGTAAATTAGAAGATGGCTCAAAGGAAGCAAAGAAGTTAGATTAGGAGGCTAATTATTTATGCCAATGGATTTAAAAATAGGGGATATTGTTGAATTGAAAAAACAACATGCATGTGGATGTAAAGAGTTTGAAATCGTAAGAACTGGAATGGATATAAAGATAAAATGTACGAAATGTTCAAGGCTAATAATGCTTGATAGAGAGACATTAGAAAAGAGAGTAAAGAAGCTAATAAAAAAATGATATAAATTTAACATTTAAAAAATGTCAAATACCGTATATTAATATCCAAATTTTTGGTATAATAGAAATTGAAGAAAACATTTTCATGGGGGTGCTTTAATTATGGCAGTTAAATATGCAAAAAGAATGGAAGGTTTACAAGGATCTGAAATACGTGAGCTTTTAAAACTTACTCAACAACCACAAATAATATCTTTTGCGGGTGGAATGCCTGCTCCAGAGTTATTTCCAGTTGAAGAAATGAAAAAAGTATCAGTTGCAGTGCTTGAAGAAAATGGAAGATCAGCTATGCAATATACTACAACAGAAGGATATGAACCATTAAGAGAAAAAATAGCAGCTAGAATGAATGACAAAAACCAAACTAATGTAAATAAAGATGATATATTAGTTACAAGTGGTTCTCAACAAGGTCTAGATTTTGCAGGAAAAGTATTTATTGATGAAGGTGATGTAATTTTATGTGAAAGCCCATCTTACATAGGAGCTATAAACGCATTTAAATCTTACCAACCTAAATTCATAGATGTTCCAACAGATTCTAATGGAATGATAATGGAAGAACTAGAAAAAATACTAGAAACAACTGATAGAATAAAAATGATTTATGTAATACCTGATTTCCAAAATCCAACAGGAAGAACTTGGCCACTTGAAAGACGTAAAAAATTCATGGAAATAGTAAATAAATATGAAATACCAGTAATAGAAGATAATCCATATGGAGATTTAAGATTTGAAGGAGAAACTTTACCATCTTTAAAATCAATGGATACAAAAGGATTAGTAATATTCTTAGGAACTTTCTCTAAAATATTCTGCCCAGGATACAGATTAGGATGGACTTGTGCTTCTGCAGAAATACTATCTAAATTTAACTTTGCAAAACAAGGTGCAGACTTACAAGCATCAACTATATCTCAAATGGAAGTAAGCAAATTTATGGATATGTATGACTTAGATGAACACGTTGATAAAATAAAAGCTGTTTATATCAAACGTAGAGATGTAATGCTTAAGACTATGGAAGAAGAATTCCCAGAAGGATTAGTATTTACTCATCCAGAAGGTGGATTATTTACATGGGTAGAGCTTCCAAGTAATTTAAATGCTAAAGAATTAATGCCAAAATGCTTAGAAAAGAATGTTGCTTATGTTGCTGGAGGAGGATTCTTCCCTAATGGTGGTAGAGAAAATACTTTCAGACTTAACTACTCAAATATGCCAGAAGAAAAAATAATAGAAGGTATCAAAAATATAGCATCAGTTTTAAAAGAAGCTATGGGTGTTGAAGCTTAATTAAAAATAATAACTTATAGATATATTATGAGGGATGGCGATTGCCATCCCTTATTAATTTAAAAAATATATTTCACCTTATATTAAATATTAAAATTTGTCCAAAATTTAAATTGACATAAACAAGAAAAAATGATAAAATGTGTAGGTATGAGATTTTAGTCTCATTTCTCTGCTCTAAGAGTGTAGAGCCGTTAAGTCCAAAGGGAGGTGAATTATAGTGAAAAATTATGAATTAGTTTATGTAGTAAAGCCAAACTCTGATGAAGAAACAAGAGAAGCTGTACTAAACAAAGTTAAGGAAGTTGTTGCAACTGAAGGAGAAATAGTTAAAGTTGATACTTGGGGAACTAAAAAATTAGCTTATCCAATAGCTAAGTTTACAGAAGGTTTCTATGTGTTAGTTAACTTCAAATCAGCAGTAGACGTTCCTAAAGAAATAGACAGAAACTTAAAGATAAATGAAAACGTAATAAGACATATGATAGTTGTTGCTTAATAACTAGTTTTATTATAAAAAATAGGTGGTGTTTTTATGAATCAAGTTGTATTAGTGGGAAGGTTAACTAAAGACCCTGAATTAAGATACATCCCAGGTACAGGAACACCAGTGGCATCATTTACAATAGCCATTGATAGAGACTATGTAAAAAAAGATGGATCTAAAGAAACTGATTTTATACCTGTTGAAGTAATGGGTAAATCCGCTGAATTTTGTGCCAACTACATAACTAAAGGTAGATTAGTTGCACTTCAAGGATCGATAAGAGTAGACAATTATCAGACACAATCAGGTGAAAAAAGAACTTTTACAAAAGTAAGTACTAGATCAGTACAAGCTTTAGATAGCAAGAATAAATCGGAAAATTCATATAAAGAGAGTGCTCCAGCTTTTGAGCCAAGCTTTGAACCTCAAGGGTTAGACCCACAAGGTTTCCAAGCTATAGATGATGACGATATACCATTTTAAAAAGGAGGGAAAAAAGTCATGATGAATAAAAAAAGACGTAAGAAAAAAAGAGTTTGTCAATTTTGTGCTGACAAAAACGCTAAAATAGATTACAAAAGTACTCAAAGATTACAAAAGTATATAACTGAAAGAGGAAAGATATTACCAAGAAGAATATCTGGAACTTGTGCTAAGCATCAAAGAGAATTAACAGTTGCTATAAAAAGATCAAGAAATATAGCACTTTTACCATATACATTAGATTAAAAAATGAGCCTTGTGCTCATTTTTTATTATAGATATTTATATAAGTAAATGAGACGAGCTATAACGCTCGTTTTTTTGTTTATATACTTAAATATATTATTATTTATGATATAATATTATATATTAAGGAGGGTTGCAAACGTGAAAATAGATAAAGGTTCTGAGATAACAAGAAACATAAAGATAATAGAGTGGATGAAAACAGAAATATTAATGAGTGTAAGTGATTTGTTTAACTTATTATTTAAAGGGGTAAAACCTTTAGATGAGGCAATTCAAGATACTCTAGCAAATATAATAATGATAACATATCTCTTAGCAAAGAGATTAGGAATTAGTTTTAGAGATGTGGATTATAAAGTCAAGGAAAAAATAAAAATTGGTATAGAGGAAGACCATAGTGTTGAAAGATGGTATGGAGATTTATCTAACTTAAAAAAACATATGGATAATAGGGAGTGATATTAAATTGAATAATAAAATTAGACTATCTAAAGCCATGTCTATAATAGTTTTAGCTATAATAATTGCTTTAGTAATAGCCTATATTCCAATGCTAGGAATGTTTAGTATATTAGCTGCTGTCCCATATGTAATTATAGGTGCCATTACTGATAAAAAGTATTCTTTTTTATCTATTTTGATTACATTTTGTGTGCTAATTTTATTTGCAGACATTTCGTATGCATTAAATATATGTATAATGTATTCTTTGCCAGGTATAGCAATAGGAAAGATGCTAAAGAGAAGTTTTGAGCAAGAAGATAGCAATAAATTTGAACCAATATATGGAGGAACAATAATATTTGTGCTTGCAATGGTTGTGTATTTCTTTGTATTGAAGACATTTTTAAATGTAAATTTATTAGATGAAGTTGCTAAAATGATAACGGAAATCGTAAATATTCAAAAAAATAGTTTTTCTGCAACTGAGCTTAAAGTATTTGATAAAATGAAGCCAGATGAAATTGTAAGTTATTTTACAAATATGCTACCGATGATGTTATTCCTACAAGGTTTATTATCAGCATTTGTAACATATTATTTAAGTGTATTCTTTATTAAAAGAATTACAAATTTGAATATAAGATTTCCTAAATTTGCTGACTTTTATTTACCAGGAAATGCTATAGTCACAACTTTTTTACTTTATTTATTAGTCTTATTGATTGAAATTATTGGTTCAAAATTATATACAGAATTAATAATGACTAATTTACAGCTAGTTTTTAACTTAATGTTTGTAATTCAAGGAATAGCAGTTTGTATTTATTATTTAAAGAAATGGATAAGACAAGGACCAAATAAAATTATGTTTCTTTCAGGGATAATTTTATGTTTATTTGGATTTATGGGAATATCTTTTGTTGGTATGGTAGATAGTATAATTGACTTTAGAAAGGTGAGAAGTTATAAATCCACTTAGGAGGATAGAAATGAGTAATAAACAAACCTTTAAATTAAATATGCCAGAAATAAATTTATATATAATTATTATTGGTATTTCTAGTATAATTTTGCTTTATTACAACTTGTATGTAGGGTGTTTATTTTTCTGTATTTTTGCATATATGGTTTTTCACAATTGGAGAACAACTAATATTAGACGTCATGAATGGACAGAGTATATTCAAAATTTATCTTTAGATATAGATGAAACAACTAAGAAAGCTATAATAAATCTTCCAATACCACTATGTATTCTAGAATTTGATGGAAATATATCATGGTATAATGGAAAGTTTTATGATATGATTGGTCAAAAAGATTTACTTGATAAAAATATAGAAGATATAGTTAAAAATCTTAATTTAAGAAAAGTATTAAATGAAAATAAAGAGATGTACACTGAAATAAACTATAAGGAAAGAGAATATACAATAGTTTATAATGTTATAAAAAATGATCAAGAAAAGAATCCTAAATATTTAATGATATTATACTGGATAGATAAGACAGAATATTTACAAGTAAAACAAGATTATGATGATGAAAAAGATGCAATGATGTTAATACAAGTAGATGGATATGATGAAGTATTAAAAAGTGCAGCAGAAGATAAGAGAGCTTTAATTAATGTTGAAGTAGAAAAAATACTTTCTGCTTTAGAATTAAATTCAAATGGTGCTTTGAGAAGGACTTCAAAAGATAAATTCTTCTTGGTAATGCATAAAAAAGAGTTAAAAAAATTAGAAGCTGAGAAGTTTTCTATTTTAGATACAATAAGACATATTGATTATGGAAATAATCTTCCTGTTACAATAAGTATAGGAATTGGTATAGATGGAGATACATTAAATGAGAACCTAAAACTTGCTACAGGTGCTCTTGATTTAGCACTTGGTAGAGGAGGAGACCAAGCTGTTGTAAAGACAAAAGATAAGTTTGTATTTTATGGTGGAAAATCTAAAGCTGTAGAAAAGAAAACAAAAGTAAAATCTAGACTTATAGGTCATGCTCTGAGAGAGGTTATACAAGAAAGCGATCATGTTTATATAATGGGTCATAAATATCCTGACATGGACGCTATGGGAGCTGCAGTTGGGGTTTATGATATATGTAAATCTTGCAATAAGACAGCAAATATAGTTTTACAATCTGTAAATGAATCTATAGAGATATTTATAAACAAAATAAATGAAAGTAATTATTATAAGAAGTTGTTTATTGGAAAAGAGGAGGCTATTGATAACTGTACTAAAAATACACTAGTTGTTGTAGTTGACACTCATAGACCTAATTATACTGAATGTGAAGAACTCTTAAAGTTATCAGAGAAGGTAGTAGTAATAGACCATCATAGAAGAGGTGTAGAGTTTATAAATGATGCAGTGCTTTTATTCCATGAAATATATGTATCTTCAACCTGTGAAATGGTTACAGAATTAGTTCAATATATGGATGAAGAGGTAACAATCAATAAACTTACAGCTGAAGGTCTTTTAGCAGGAATAAGCTTAGATACTAAAAACTTTGCATTTAAAACAGGTGTTAGGACATTTGAAGCTGCTTCTTACCTTAGAAAAGTTGGAGCAGATACAATAGAAGTCAAGAAGTTTTTTAATTCTGACGTAAAAGATTTTATAATAAAGGCTGAAATAATTCAAAGTACGAAGATAATTAATAATAGAATATGCCTAGCATATTCAAGTACAGAAATAGATAGTATAAACGTTATAATAGCTCAAACTGCTGATGAGCTGTTAAATATAAAAGAAGTAGAAGCCTCCTTTGTATTAGGAGAAAAAGATGATACTATATTTATAAGTGCAAGGTCTTTGGGGCAAATAAATGTACATGTACTTATGGAGAAATTAGGAGGCGGGGGACATATAGATATAGCTGGTGCACAGTTAAAAAATGTTTCTCTAAAAGAAGCTTACAAGATAGTAAATAAAATAATAGAGGAGTATTTAGAGGAGGAAGAATAGATGAAAGTTATATTATTAAAAGACGTAAAAGGAACTGGTAAAAAAGGGGAAATGAAAGAAGTAAGTGATGGATATGCAAGAAATTTCTTATTTCCTAAAAAAATGGCTGTGCAAGCAGATAGTGTAGCAATCAAAGAATTAAATGAAAAGAATAAATCTAAAGAAATAAAAGCTCAAAAAGAATATGAAGAAGCTGTTTTATTAGGAAAACAAATGGAAGAAATTAATATAGAAATATATTCAAAATCAGGTGAAGGTGGAAGATTATTTGGTTCAATAACAGCCAAAGATATAGCTGAGCAATTAAAGAAACAAAAAGATATAGATGTAGACAAAAGAAAAATTTTATTAGACGAACCAATAAGAACTTTAGGTTCAACATTTGTAGAAATAAAAATACATCAAAAAGTAACTACTAAAATAAGAGTAGATGTAAAAGAAAAACAGTAATAACTAGAGGTGATAAAGATGGAAGACATGACGAGAATTCCTCCTCATAGTGTAGAATCAGAGCAATCAATATTAGGTTCTATACTGCTAGATAAAGATGCTATAATAACAGTTACAGAAACCATAAGGCCTGATGACTTCTATAAAGAAGCTCACAAAATAATATATGAATGTATGATAACTTTAAGCAATAAAGGTGAGCCTATAGACTTAATCACATTGACAGAAGAGCTAAGAAAACAAGGGCATCTTAATGATATTGGAGGAATCAGTTATATTACAAGTCTTTCTACAATAGTGCCAACAACTTCAAATGTAAAATACTATGCTGACATAGTAAAAGAAAAGTCTGTACTTAGAAAGCTTATAAAAGCATCTAATGAAATAATAAATCTAGGATATAGTGGAGCAACAAAAATTGAAGATGTTTTGGAACAAGCTGAAAAGAGGATATTTGATATATCACAGGAAAAAACTAGTGACGATTTTAAATCTATAAACTTAGTTTTGATGGATGCCTATGATATGATAGAAAAATTATATACCAATAAAAGCGATGTAACTGGTATAACTACTGGTTTTAAAGATTTAAATAAAAAAATAAATGGTCTTCAAAGAACAGATTTAATATTAGTTGCCGCAAGACCTGCAATGGGTAAAACTGCTTTTTCTTTAAATTTAGTACAAAATGCAGCTTTAAAAGGAGATGCTTCTGTAGCTGTATTTAGTTTAGAGATGTCCAAAGAACAGTTAGTACAACGTATGTTATCTTCGCAATCTAGTGTAGAATTAAAAAAGATAAAGACTGGAACACTTAATGATAATGATTGGCCTAGGATTATAGATGCAATGGCAGTACTGTCAGATGCAAAAATACACATCGATGATACTCCTGGTATAAAAATATCAGAATTAAGGTCAAAGTGCAGAAAGTTAAAGATAGAAAAAGGTCTAGATTTAGTACTTATAGATTACCTTCAACTTATGGAAGGTGAAGGTAATAATGAAAGTAGACAACAAGAAATATCTAAAATATCAAGGTCATTAAAAGTATTAGCAAAAGAATTAAATTGTCCTGTAGTAGCATTATCTCAGTTATCACGTGCACCAGAGCAAAGAGCAGACCATAGACCTATGTTATCTGATTTAAGAGAATCTGGAGCAATTGAGCAGGATGCAGATATAGTTATGTTCTTGTATAGAGATGAATACTATCATGCTGATTCTGAGAGTAAAAATATAGGAGAAATAATAATAGCAAAAAATAGACATGGCGAAACTGGTTCTGTGGAACTAGTTTGGCTTGGTGAAGTTCAAAGATTTGGGGATAAGTTGAGAGACCTATAATTTAACTAATATCCACAGAACATCCTTTCTTTCTACAGGAAAAATGTGGATACATGTCACTAAATATGTCTAAACCTTGAAATTTAGCTAAAAACTTATCCACACTATCCACAGATAGCCTGTTGATAAGTGTGAATAAGTAGATAAAGCAAGCTTTTGGCTTGCTTTATCTGTGTATAAATGTTAATTATTAGGAGGAACAATATGGAAAAAATAAGCTTAAAATATATATATCCCAATATAATTAAAGTACTTGATGAAATAAACTTGTTTAGGATAGTTGATAGTAATTTAAAAGAATCAATTGTTGTTTATGCTAGTATTGTGGACAATCAATATTATATAAACATGACTAATACAAACTTTGGAAATATAATTAACATATGTAAATTAGAAAAACTTTTAGACGTGGATAAGTTTATAGAAAAAGTTATAAAAAATAGCACAGAAATTAAAGAAATAAATGACTTTTCAAAAATAGAAGAGTATCTGTTAAATATTGGAGAACGCTAAAAAAGTTGAAAAAAATACGAATATTTGATAGAATAAATAAGTAAAGCGTTCGAGAGTATATAAAATATAGAGGTGAATTACATGAAAACAGTTGCAATTGTTGGTTCTCAATGGGGAGATGAAGGTAAAGGTAAAGTTATCGATTATCTTGCTACTCAAGCAGATGTAGTAGTGAGAGGACAAGGTGGAAATAATGCAGGGCATACATTAGTTGTTGAAGGTAAAAAATATGCATTACACTTAATACCATCTGGAGTTTTAAATCCAAAGACAGTGAACATAATCGGAAATGGAATAGTATTTGACCCTAAAGGATTCTTAGAAGAATTAGAAATGTTTAAAGCGGATAATATAAATACAGAAAACATAAAAATTAGCGATAGAGCTCATGTTATATTCCCATACCATAAAGAGCTAGATGCATTATCAGAAGAAGCTAGAGGCGATTTAAAGATAGGTACGACAAAAAAAGGTATTGGGCCTTGCTACATGGATAAAACAGAGAGATCTGGAATCAGAATATGTGATTTAATGGATAAAGATAAATTTGCTATAAAATTAAAGGCTCAGATAGAAGCTAAAAACAAATTAGTTAGAAACATATACGGAAAAGAAGAATTATTTGATTTTGAAGCTATATATAATGAATATATTGGGTACGCAGAACAAATAAAGAAATATGTAGCAGATACATCAGTTATTGTATATGATGCGGTAAAAGCAGGTAAAAAAGTTTTATTTGAAGGAGCACAAGGTACTTTATTAGACTTAGACTTAGGAACTTATCCATTTGTTACATCTTCTCATCCAATATCTGGAGGATTTGCTATTGGTGCAGGTATAGGACCAAATATGATAAAGGATGTTGTTGGTATAGTAAAAGCTTACACTACAAGAGTTGGAGAAGGTCCATTTGTTACAGAACAAATAAATGAGACTGGTGATAAGATAAGAGAACAAGGGCATGAATTTGGAGTAACTACTGGTAGACCAAGAAGATGTGGGTGGTTTGATGCTGTTATAGTAAAATATGCAGCTAGAGTTAATGGATTAACTAGTATTTCATTTATGCTATTAGATGTGTTAACTGGATTTGACAAAATTAAAGTTTGTACATCTTATAAAATGGGCGATAAAATAATAACAGATTTCCCAGCTTCATTAGATGATTTAGCAAAATGTGAACCTATATATGAAGAGTTAGATGGATGGAACGAAGATATAACTCAAGTAGACAATTTTGATGACCTTCCAGAAAATGCAAAGAAATATATTGCTAAAATAGAAGAGTTGATTGGAGTAAGTGTAGATATGGTTTCTGTTGGGCCTAATAGAGCTCAAACTATAATAAGAAAAAATATATTTGCTTAGTATTTTAAGTAAGTGATTTAAATTATAAATGATTAAAAAAGAGTATCTCAAGATAATGTTTATAATTATTAGAGATGCTCTTTTACATTGAGCTAAAATTATTTATGTATATTTTAAATAAAATTAAGGTCGAATTTATACCCTAAATTAGATGTCTTATTTAGAGAATTTTGTTGAAAATCAATGATTCAGTATTATTTTAATTATATGCTAAAAAAAATAAAAAAACTGTTGACTAAAAGTTATACAGCAGTTATAATATAACTTGTGAGTGAAAGAAACGACGAAAAAAGTCGAAAAAAATGTGGTCTATTAGCTCAGTCGGTAGAGCACCTGACTTTTAATCAGGGTGTCCCGCGTTCGAGTCGCGGATAGATCACCAAATCATGGCTCGTTGGTCAAGAGGTTAAGACACCGCCCTTTCACGGCGGTAACAGGGGTTCAATTCCCCTACGAGTCACCAATATGGGACTATAGCTCAGCTGGGAGAGCACCTGCCTTACAAGCAGGGGGTCACAGGTTCGAGCCCTGTTAGTCCCACCAGTTTTTAGATGAAAAATACTATAGATGCTGGTGTGGCTCAACGGTAGAGCAGCTGACTTGTAATCAGCAGGTTGTAGGTTCGATTCCTATCACCAGCTCCACAAAATACATAAATGTAAATTAACATAATTTTCTATGCTACAGGATACTTTTAGGTATCTTTTTTTTAATTGCATCAAAAATTAATTGTAATTATAATTAACTCTTTAAATATTATACAATATCATAGCTTTAGAAACATAGTCTATAAATGCACTATAATAAATTTAAATAATACAATATATTAAGATATGATATTAATATATAAAAAATTACAAACTAGATAAAGGTTTAGTATATTAAAAGATATATTAGAAATATAATTAGAAAAACTGAAAGGACAATATGATTATTTAGTATAAGTTTTAAACAGAGAAGCAAGTATGTTCTTACCTCTCTATTTAAAAATAAAAAAATGTTTTTTAAGGGCTACTTTATTTGAATCTCTCCCATCTCAAATCATCTCCAGTAAATTCTAAAATTCTAAACTTGTCTAAAATCCTAGATAGAATTCTTTGAGTATAAGTATTTCCTATTTGAGATGGTGTTAAGTTGGTTGATATAATAATTTTTTTACCAGTAACAAGTCTTGTGTTTACAATATTGAAAATCTCTCCACTAGTAAAAGAATTATTAAGTTCAGTACCAAGGTCATCTATTATTAATAAATCACAATCAAACAAGTTTTTATAATTTTCTTCACTTATTTGATTGTTTGGGTCTCTTCTAAATTTATAGTCTTCAAGAATATCTAAAATTCTAAAAGAAGTTTGATAGATTACAACATTACTTTTGTCTAACAATTCTTTTGCAATACAGTTACACATGTATGTTTTACCTAGTCCAGTAGAACCATAAAACAATAGGTTTTCATTATTATCCACCTTAAAGTCATGAACAAAATTTTCGCAGATACTTAGATTATTTAACATGTTTTCTCTTGGAGAGATTTCTCCATCGGGACTCTTCTTAGGAGAAAATATATTCAAGTTAAAATTCGAAAAATTTTCCTGACTTAAAATTCTATCTAAGTTAGACATTTTATAAGCCTCATTTACAATTTCTTGTTTTAGACAAGAGCATTTTTCACCATTAGGTAAAAATCCTTTGTCTTTACAAGAGTCACATTGAAACTTTATTTCTAAGTAATCAAGAGATATATTATTTTTAAGTAAAAGTTCTTCTTTTCTCAATTTTAAAGATTCTATAGTTTCCTTAGACTCATTTACAATTTCATCTTTAGATTTAGGATTCAAAAGAACTGTTTTAGCTAAGTTAAGACCTATTTTAGAAATCTCATCATCTATAGATTTTATCTCAGGAATCCTATTATAGACTTCATTTTTTCTATGTTCTAAGAGTAGTTCATTTTTATCTCTTTTATTGGCATATTTAGCCAGTATTTTTCTTATTTTATCTTCATTCATTTAATCACCTACTTAAACTTTTCTTTTTGACTTTTTTTAATAATTTCATCGAGTTCATCAGATGTATATTGAGTAAATGTTTCGTTGAAATTATGAAACTTAGTTTTCTTGTAAGTATTGTTGTTTTGAGTAGTATTAATCTGCTTTTTATTAATATTCTCCTTAACTATACGTTCTTCCTCTTTTTGCTTTAAATCATTTAAATTTTTTATATTTTTTTCGTGCCAATTTTTAATTATTCCATTTATATAAGATATACTTGGGTTTGGTATATTCTTAGATTTAGAACATGCATTTACTATTAAGTCCATATCCATGTCAAATTTATCAAACCAAGCATCCATAAGTTCTTTTTCTGATTTCGTTGCTTGTCTTGAAAATCCCAATTCATTGAAAATAGTTTTATATAAAATATATCGTTCGCTTCTAATTAAGAAGCTATCTTCAACATCTTTTGGGGTATATAAATTTGAATCATACCAGTTTCTAATAATGCCTTCGATGTATTTAACTGGTTTAGATGTACCAGTTTTATCTTTAACATATTCATAAGCACAAAGTATCATATCAGGGCCCATGTTGTATTTATTCATTACATCCATAATACTTATTTTTTCGCTTGGGTCAAGATATCGACCAACTATTTTATTTATAGAATTGAACATCTTTCTAATACTTGGATTTTCAGAAGTAGATACAACTTTATCTGTATTAGATTTTACAGATGAATTATTACCTAATATATTTTCGATATAGAAATTCTTTAAATCTAAAAATTCTATTGAATAATTAAAATTATCAGATTCTCCATTGTCATGTATTTTTATAATCTTTTTTTCTTCCCAGAATTTCCAAGCAGATAGTACATCAGACAAAGGTATATTTAGGTTCTTGGCTATTGAGCTATTGTCAAACTTAGGATTAGAAGTAATATCACATGCCTGTCTATAGCCTAAAAGATAAACTTTTACGTATAACCCGTCCGCCATTGGCATAAATATATCTATAAAGATATTGGGAATAGTGATTTCACCTAAATCTATTTCATTGCTTTCTTTGAAAAACATTTTATCACCTCAGATTAAATTATATCATTTTTTGTATTACATTTGGTTGTAAACAAATAAAAGGTCATAAGATTAGCATGTAAATATTTTCTAAAAGTATTCATTTTAAAAAGGAGGAGATATTTTGGTTATAAAATTCAACCAAAAAGTAAGAAGAACATTATCAGTAGCAATTTTATTTATGGTACTAATAATAGGTTGCTTCATAGAAAAGGATGACAGTTTAGAAGCATACAAAGAAAAATCTAATTCAAAGATAAATCAATATAATATGGATGTTATATTTGATGATGAAACTAAGAGGTTAATGTGTAATCAGAGTGTTGAGTACATAAATAATACAAAATCAAATATGGATAAAATATATTTCCATATATATCCGAATGCTTTTTCTAAAAAAGAATTTGCTCCTTTTGAAAAAGATGAGATGACAAGAGCCTATCCTAATGGATTTAATGAAGGATATATAGATATAAAAAACATACTAAATAATAGTAGTAAAATGGAATATAAAATCAAAGGAGATAAAAATGATATATTAGAAATAGAATTAGGAAAAGAGTTAAAGCCAAATGAAAAGATATCACTGGATATAAAATATAATGTAAAAATACCAAACTCAGTGGGAAGATTTGGATATGGAGAAAACACTATAAATATTACTAATTGGTTTCCTATAGCTTGTGTTAATGATGAAAGAGGATGGAATATAAAGAGTTATGAAACTATTGGAGACCCATTTTATAGTGAAACTAGTGATTTTCATGTGAAACTATTGATTCCAAATAAGTATAAGATTGCTCATACAGGTAAACTTGTTAATGATAAACATGATAACAAGAAAATGTTGTATGAAATAGAGGCTGAAAACGTTAGGGATTTTGCGTTTATATTAAGTAGTAAATTTGATGTAAATAAAGTAGATTCAAAGGGAGTAGCTATTAGTACATACAATTTAAATAAGAAGCTTTCTAGCAGAGCAACAGAGATTGCAAAAGATTCAATAAATATATTTAGTGAGTTGTTTGGCAAATACCCATATAAAGAATATTCTGTTGTAGCAAGTGATTTCTTTATAGGTGGCATGGAATATCCTATGCTTGTTATGATAGACCAAGGCTTATATAATGAAAAA
Organism: Clostridioides sp. ZZV14-6153; assembly: GCF_020657855.1. Taxonomy (NCBI): domain Bacteria; kingdom Bacillati; phylum Bacillota; class Clostridia; order Peptostreptococcales; family Peptostreptococcaceae; genus Clostridioides; species Clostridioides sp. ZZV14-6153. Next base: position 39,075 of record NZ_JAGWCZ010000019.1, read on the forward strand.
AATGAGTTTTTGCTTGAGTATGTTATAGCACATGAAACAGCGCACCAATGGTGGTATTCTGCTGTTGGAAACGATGAAATAAGTGAACCTTGGTTAGATGAAGCTCTTACTGAATACTCTACAATAGTTTATTTTGAACAAAAATATGGAAAAGAAATGGCAAATAAACTTATAAAAACTATGCAAATACAAACAAAGAGTTATTTGAGTGAAAACATATTTAAACCATCAAATGAGTATAAGAATTCTACTGAATACAGTTTAAATGTTTATACAAAAGGAGCAACAGCTTTTAATGAAGTAAGAAAAGAGGTTGGGGATAAGGTATTCTTTGAAACACTAAATGAGTATTATAATAAATACAAACATAAAAATGCTAATGGAAGAGCCTTTGTAGAGTTATGGAACAGTAAAGGGGTAGATATAAATAAGATTATAAGTGAATACAAGTAAATTTCGTACAGAGTATTAAATTTTATTTAATACTCTGTTTTTTTGGTATAATATAATTTATAAGGCAGAAAAAGAGGTGAAATAATGCTAAAGTATTGTTCAGTAGGAAGTGGTAGTAGTGGAAATTGCCACTATATAGGATATAAAAATACTAATATACTAGTAGATGCAGGATTAAGTGGAAAGAGAATAACTACAGGTCTTAAAGACATTGGAGTAGATTCAGATAAATTAAAAGGGATATTTATAACTCATGAGCATATTGACCATATAAAAGGGGCAGGGATATTATCAAGAAAGTTTGATATACCAGTGTTTGCTAATATAAAGACATGGTGTTCTATGAAAGACAAGCTTGGTGATATTAAGGATAAAAATATGAAGGTCTTTGAAAATGATAAAACTTATTCATTAGGAGATGTTATAGTAAGGCCTTTTTCGATAGAACATGATGCAGCTGACCCAGTTGGATATAATTTCTATACAGAAAACGATGAAAAAATGTCTATAGCTACTGATATAGGGTGTATAACTGAAAATATAAAAAAACATCTATATAAATCTAAATTAGTGGTATTAGAATCAAATTATGACCCTAATATGCTTATGATGGGTTCATATACATATGCTTTAAAGAAAAGGGTAATGTCAAATACTGGACATTTATCTAATGAAGATGCAGCAAATTTCTGTGTTGAACTTATTGATAAAGGTACAGAATCTATATTATTAGCACATTTAAGTAAAGAAAATAATTTTCCAGAATTGGCATATGAAACTTCAAAAGGAGTATTAGCATCAAATGATATAGTAGTTGGGCAGGATGTAAAACTAGATGTATTATCACGTAATGATGTTTCTAATGTTTATAAGATGAAGTAGAGGTGAATAACTTTGCTAAAAAGAAATTTCGAAAATGTTGAGGATAATAAAATCTTATATTCTATAAAGCAAGGGATGATTTTAGCAATACCTGCTATTATGACTGGTTCAATTGCTCTTGTTATTTTGAATCTTCCAATAAAAATTTATCAAGAATATATAGCAAGTTTATTTAATGGTGAAATTTCAAATATTCTTACATTTATAAATGATTCTACTTTAGGAATTATCTCATTGATAATATTGTTGACAATAAGTTATAGCTATGGAAAAATCTATGGGAGCAAGTATACAGTACTTGTTCCTATCGTTGCAATGTGTTCTTTTTTAGTGTTTTCACATGGTAATGAACTGGATTCTTATGTGGAAATATTTAAAACAAAGTGGTTGTTTACAGCTATTATTGTTTCCATAACGTCTTCTATATTATTTGTAAAGCTCACAGAATCGTTTATTACAAGTGTAAAATTTCATACAGAAGGGGCAGATGCTGATTTTAATATGGTTGTTTCAGCAATAATTCCCTTCATAATTGTAGTATTTTTATTTTCTATTTTGCGTGTAATAGTAATAAATCTAATTGGAAGTTCGAATTTTCAAGATATATTTTATAATTTATTCTCAAATATATTTAAGAGTATGGGAAGAAACCTTATGAGTGCTTTGCTGTTTATATTTCTAATGCATTTTATGTGGTTCTTTGGTATTCATGGGAGCAACGTACTTGATACAGTTGCAAAAAATTTATTTGAAAATGGAATGGCAATTAACATAAATTTAGTTAACAATAATCAATTACCAACAGAAATTTTTACTAAGACTTTTTTTGATACAATGGTTTTATTGGGTGGATGTGGAGCTTTGTTATGTTTAGTAATTGCCATTTTTCTTAGTGAGAAGCGTATAAATGTAAGGAAGCTGGCTAAAATTGCTTCAATACCAGCTCTTTTTAATATAAATGAAATGTTAGTTTTTGGGATTCCGATTGTTTTTAACTATATTATGTTCATACCTTTTATAATTACACCTATAATTCTAACAATTACAAGTTATGTAGCTATGGCTACAGGGCTTGTACCTTGTACAGTTTCTGCTGTAGAGTGGACATCACCGATATTTTTAAGTGGATATATGGCTACGGACTCAATAAGAGGAAGTTTGTTGCAATTGTTTAATTTGTGTGTAGGAGTTATGATTTATATTCCATTTATAAAGATGTCACAAAATAGATATATTTACATGTTCAAAAATAATATAGAAAACTTAACAAATTTAGTAAAGAAGTGTGAATTAACAGGAGAACAACCAAATATTTTAAATCACAGTGGAAAAATAGGTTCAATCTCAAAAATGCTAGCATCGGATTTAAAGTTTGCTATGAAAAAGGAAGAAATAGAGCTTTTTTACCAACCGCAAGTTAATTATGATGGAAATGTTGTAGGGGCAGAGGGATTACTTAGATGGAGACATTCAATAGGGGGATTTATTTATCCACCACTTGTTATACTTTTAGCTAAAGAAGAAGGTTTTTTAGATGAACTTGGAGAGTATATTATTAATAAAGCTTGTATTGATTTAAAGAAAAGTGAAAGCTTACTAATAAATCCTATTAAATTTTCTGTAAATATATCTCCAGACCAACTTAATGACCCTAATTTGCCAGAGCAAATAAAAAATATAATTGAAAATAAGAATATCAATCCTAATATGCTTGGCATAGAAATCACGGAGCAAGTTGCACTGTCAGGCTCCCAGATAATCATTGAACGTATAAATGCGATACATGACTTAGGAATAAAGCTTATTATGGATGATTTTGGAATGGGACATAGTTCTCTTATATACCTTCAAAATAATAATTTTGATATAGTTAAGTTAGATGGCTCTCTTGTTAAAGAGATACTTATAAACAAAAGAAGTAGTGAAATCATAATGTCTATTGTAAATCTTTCAAAAAACCTAGATTTTGATATAATCGTGGAGTATGTTGAAAATTTAAATCAGAGAGATAAGTTGTATGGCCTAGGATGTGAAATATATCAAGGATATTATTATAGTAAAGCTATACCTTTTGAGGAGTTTATAGATTATGCAAATCGAGCACTTGCTAAATAACTTTTCTAATGATTTGTAAGTTATATTAGTATATAAATTTGTAATAAGATTAAGTTTAGGAGAAGTATATGAATATAAGTATAGTTGTAGTAGGTAAAATTAAAGAAAAATATTTAAAGTTAGGTATTGATGAATTTAGAAAGAGACTTTCTAAGTATTGTAAGTTGGAAATTATAGAGCTAGATGATGAAAAAGCTCCAGAAAATTTAAGTGCCAAGGAAATGGAAATTATAAAAGATAAAGAAGGAAAGAGAATTTTAGGGAAGATAAAGCATAATAGTTATGTTATAGCTTTGGCTATTGATGGAAAGAATTTGTCTTCTGAAGAACTTGCTAAGACCATGAGTGATTTAGCAGTTAGAGGAAATAGTAGTATCTGTTTTATAATAGGAGGTTCTTTAGGACTTTCTGATGAGGTCTTAGCTAGGGCTGATTATAGATTGTCTTTTTCTAGGATGACTTTTCCTCATCAGATGATGAGATTGATATTGTTAGAGCAGATTTATAGGGCTTATAGAATAAATAATGGAGAACCGTATCATAAGTAAGTAATACGGTTTTATTTTTTATATGTGAAATGATATACAGTTACTTATAATAAAATTTGTATTTAATTTGATAAAAATAGGTAGCTCTAAAGCATTTACATAGAAAGTTGTATAGTTACAACCTATAATTTATTTTTTTATAAAAGGGGGGAGTTTGAATAACTAATATCCAATAGCAAAATATTAAATTATTAATAAAATATAACAACGAATTATAAATTGGTAGAAAGGAAGTATATAATGCAGTATGTATTAATTCATGGTCTTGGACAAAATTCATCAAGTTGGGATAAAGTAATTTCTTATATGAGAGGACAAGAGAGGCTTATATGTCCAGAATTATCTTTATTTCTAAGAGAGAGAGATGTAACGTATTCGAATCTATATCAATCCTTTTCACAGTATTGTGATGATTTTTCGGAACCTTTAAACCTATGTGGACTTTCATTGGGGGGAGTTCTTGCATTAAATTATGCGATAGATAATCCTTCAAAAGTTAAATCCTTGATATTGATAGCGACACAATATGAAATGCCAAAAGTATTACTCAAACTTCAAAATATTATTTTTAGATTTATACCTCAGAAATCTTTTAAGGGTATGGGACTTAGAAAGAAAGATTTTATTGAATTAATAAATTCAATGATGAATTTAAATTTTAGTGAAAATCTAAAAAATATTTCATGCCCTGTGTTGGTTATATGTGGAGAAAAAGATAAAGCAAATAAAAAAGCTACAAGTAATATAGCTAAAGGTATAATAAAATCAGAAATTCAATTTGTGAAAAATGCTGGACATGAGGTAAATACCGATTCACCAAAAGAATTAGCAAAAATAATCAGATTCTTTTATTGTAAACAAAAACTATAATAATACAAATTACTAAATAGATTTGATACAACTGAACCAAATAAATATAAGATACATAAAATTCAATTTAAAGAGGTGTTTTTTTAGATGGTATGATTTATACTTCTATATAAATTTTGTGAGTTGATTGTTGATGGTGAGCCGTATCACAAATAAGTGATACGGTTTTTTCAGTTTAGCAATTAATAATATTAAAATAATAAAAAAGTATTGAAAGTATATTACATTTGAGGTAGAATTAAATAAAATATTATAACATTATAATGTTTAAGTTGATTGTTAATAAAAATTTGGAGGTAAATATATGATAAAAATAATGTTGGCTTGTTCAGCGGGAATGTCTACAAGTTTATTAGTTACTAAGATGGAAGATGCAGCTAAAGAAAGCGGTATAGAGTCACAAATTTGGGCAATACCAGAATCAAATATACAAAATGAAATAGAAAAATGTGATGTTTTATTATTAGGGCCACAAGTTAGATATGTATTGTCTAAGGCTCAGGAAATAGCTAAGCCACATAATATACCAGTAGAGGTTATAAATATGATGCACTATGGTACAGTTAATGGAAAAGCTGTTTTAGATAGAGCAATAGAACTTAACAACGCTAAGTAATAGAAAATATAACGTATTTTTAATATATAAATTGGGAGAATCAAGGGATGGACGAAAAGATTATAGAGATTTCTTTTGGTATAATAGGCTATGCAGGTGAAGGTAAAGGATTAGCTTTTGAGGCAATACAAGAAGCTAAAAATGGAAACATAGAAAAAGCAAAAGAATTATTAAAAGAGTCTAAGGAAGTTATAAATAAGGCGCATAGATACCAAACAGAATTAATACAAAATGAAGCTAGTGGGAATAAGACTGAAATGAGTGTTATACTTGTACATGCACAAGATCACTTAATGAATGGTATGAATTTTCAACAGTTAGCTGAGGAAATAGTTGACTTACATTTGAGGTTACAAGATAAATAAAAATTAAAGAGAATAAAATGAAAGAGTTCTAAAAATATAAATTATGTACTGCACACCAATCGTTAGAATGTTGGTTCAATAATTGAAGTGTAGTACACTAAGTTTATTTTGAGGACTCTTTTTATATTGAGTTTAAAGTTAATGTATATTTACTATTAATAGTATAAGATTATATGTTATAATATTATAACATATAATTTAAGAGGTGAATCATGTTAAAAAATCAACCATTATATATACAAGTCGTAGAGATATTAAAGCAAAAAATATTAAATAATGAATATAAAATCGATGAAAATATTCCAACAGAAAGAGAGTTAGAGCAAGAGTTTGGGGTTAGTAAAATTACTGTTAGAAAAGCTATTGAGATATTAGAATCAGAAGGATATGTAGAGAAAAAGAGTGGAAAAGGGACAAAAGTAATAAGCAATAGTCTTTTTAATAAGCTATCTAAGGCAGATTCTTTTTCAAGCATACTTTTATCTAAAGGTCATAAGTTATCTAAAGAGACTATTTCAATTGAAAAAATTATAAATGATACAAACTCACAAGTATTTAGTATATTTGGAGAAAAATGTAGCAAGATTACTAGAATGTATTACTTGGATAGTAAACCATATATATATTTTACTCATTATATACCTTTTGACGAAAATCTAACTGTTGAAAGTTTTAATAATGAAAGTTCTTTATATATGTATTTATATAGGAGAGATATAAATATAACTAGGTTTGAAGATGAATTTTTTATAGAAGAATCAGAACTGGAAGTATCAAAGGCTCTAAATCTAGAAAAAGACACATTACTTGGAAGAAAGAGAAAGACCTATGATGAGAATGATAGTATCGTTGAGTTATCATTTGCAAGATACAATACAGAAGTACAAAATTATGTAATTAAATATGAAATATAATATAATAAAAATCCTGAGTTTATTAAAATGATAATATGCTCAGGATTTTATTTTATAAAAATAAATAAGATTATAACATTATGATGTTTACAATTAAAGATTATAATGTTATAATCTTATTAATCAAATAAGTGATATTATCAATTGCATAAAAATTAGTTTTCATCATGAAATCGTTATTGTGTTGTAAATAAAGGGGAATATCACTAATATAGGGGGGAACTATGGAAAAATTCGCAAGTTTTTTAGAGCGTAAGATTATGCCTGTAGCAGCGAAGATAAGCAATCAAAGACATATGAGAGCTGTAAGAGCAGGTATAATAGCAACATTACCACTAACGATAGTGGGATCATTTTTTACAATATTATTAAACATACCTATTGATGCTTATATGGATTTTATAGCTCCATTCAGAGAAACGTTAGATATACCGTTTAGATATACTGTAGGATTTTTATCTCTATACGCTACTTTTGGAATAGCGTCGTCACTTGCTAAAAGTTATAATCTAGACACAACAGGTGTTGGGATGCTTGCAGTTATGGCATTTTTAGTTTCTACAATAGTTCCAACTCAAGTAGTTGAACCAGTAGGGGGAGTTATAGAAGCTGGTAGATGGATGGATATGGCGAAACTTAATTCACCATCATTATTTGGAGCAATCGTAACATCATTAATTACAGTTGAGATATATCGTTTCATGAAGGAAAAGAATATTACAATTAAGATGCCAGCAGGGGTGCCACTAGAGGTTTCAAACTCATTTACTGCATTATTACCAACAGCAGTAGTACTAATGTTATTCTGGGTAATAAGACATATATTAGGATTTGATATAAGTTCAGCACTAAGTGCTATGTTATCACCTTTAAAAGGATTCTTATCAGGAAATAGTTTAGGTGGTGGAATACTAACAGTATTCTTAATAACAGTATTCTGGGTACTTGGAATACATGGTCCAGCTATAATGGGTCCAGTAATAAGACCTATATGGGATATGTCTATAGCAGAAAATATAACTGCATTCACAGAAGGAGTATCAGCTCATGCAATGCCAAATATATTTACAGAACAATTTTTACAATGGTATGTATGGATAGGAGGAGCAGGAGCTACTCTTGCATTAGTTGTAATGTTTATGTTTTCTAAGTCAAAATACCTAAAAAGTTTAGGCAGATTAGGATTTTTACCAGGATTATTTAACATAAATGAACCTATAATATTTGGAGCACCAATAGTTATGAATCCAATACTAGGAATACCATTTATAATTGGGCCTATAATAATGACAGTTCTATCGTATGTTCTTACTATTACAGGTATTATACCTATGATGGTAGCAAGATTACCATTTGCAATGCCAGCACCAATAGCAGCAGTAATGAGTACTAACTGGAGTATAATGGCAGGTATCTTAGTATTAATCAACTTTGCGATATCATTTGTTGTTTATTATCCATTCTTCAAGGTTTTTGAAAAGCAACAATTACAAAGAGAGCAAAAAGAAATGAGTGAAAGTTTATAAAAATACATATAATAGAAGTTTTGTACTGTATATAATATAGAAAAAACTTACAAATTATTAAAGGTGAAGGTAGGAGGAATTATCTTCACTTTTATTTTATATATCAAAAAAAGTGTAATTTTAGGAGGAGAAAGATGGAAAGAAGATTAGGAATATCAGTATATCCAGAGCATAGTAATATGGAAGATGATAAGACATATATAAAAATGGCTTCAAAGTATGGATTTAAAAGAATATTTATGTGTATGCTTTCAATTACAAGACCAAAGGAAGAGGTTAAAAAACATTTTAAAGAGATTATAACTTATTCAAGAGACTTAGGATTTGAAGTAATCCTTGATATAGCTCCAAATATATTTGATATATTAGAAATATCTTATGATGATTTAACATTTTTTAATGAGTTAAGTGCTAGTGGAATAAGACTTGACTATGGATATGATGGAAGTAAAGAAGCTATGATTTCTTTCAATCCATATGATTTAAAAGTAGAGCTAAATATGAGTAATGATGTAGCGTACTTAGATAATATAATTACTTACAAGCCAAATGTAAATAATATATATGGTTGTCACAATTTTTATCCTCAAAGGGGTACAGGCTTGCCATATGATTTCTTTGTAAGATGTTCAAATAGATTTAAAAAGTATGGAATAAGAACTGCCGCTTTTGTTAATTCAAAATACGCAACAATAGGACCTTGGAATATAAATGATGGACTGTGCACACTTGAAATGCATAGAAATTTAGATATAGCTACAGCAACTAAGCACTTATTCGCAACTGGTTTGATTGATGATGTTATTGTAGGAAATGCATATGCAAGTGAAGATGAATTAAAAAGAATGTCTGAAGTAAATAAATATCAAGTTGTATTTAGTGTAGTAGCTGAGGAAAAAACTTCTGAAGTAGAAAAAACAATAATAGTAAATGAGCAACACTTTAGAAGAGGGGACATAACTAATCAGGTAGCAAGATCTACAGAGGTAAGAAAAAAATATGCTAAAGAAAATTTCCCTAAACATGATAATACGGGCATCTTTAAAAGAGGAGATGTAGTGATTGGTAATGATGACTTTGGAAAGTATAAAGGGGAATTACAGTTGATACTTCAAGATTGTGAAGATGAAAGAAAAAATAAGGTTGCCAGAATAACAGAAGATGAAATAATACTTTTGGACTTTATTGAACCTTGGAGTAAATTTAAGCTTGTTTTAGAGGGAGAGTAAAGTGAAGATAGACATATTAATCAAAGGTGGAAAAACAGTAGATAAAAGTATAATTGATATAGCTATATTAGATGATAAAATAATAGAAGTAAAAAATCAGATAGATGATTCTAAGTATCAGGCAAACCAAATTATAAACCTAGACGGAAAGACATTTATTAGCGCAGGGTGGATAGATATACATACACACTGCTACGAAAGGTTAGAGATTTATAAAGATTATCCTGATGAGGTTGGAATAAAAAGTGGAGTTACTACTGTAGTAGATACAGGGACAACAGGTGCTTTAGATATAGAGAAATTTTATGAGGATACTAAAAAGTACAAAACAAACGTGTATGCTTTAATAAATATTGCTAAGCAGGGAATAACATCTCAAGATGAACTTTCAAATATGATGAACATTGATGAGGATGAACTTAAAAATGCAGTTAAAAAATATAAAGATTTTGTTGTTGGAATCAAAGCTAGAATGAGTAAAAGTGTTGTAATTTCAAATGGAATTGAACCTTTGAAGTTAGCTAAAAGAATTAAAAAAGAACTTAATCTACCTATGATGGTTCACTTTGGAAGTTCTCCTCCAACTATAGAGGATATATTAGGTTATATGGAAAAAGGAGATATATTAACTCATATATATAATGGAAAACCAAATGGAATATTAAAAGGTAATAAGATTAAAGAGGAAATTATAGAAGCTAGAGAAAGAGGTATAATCCTTGATGTAGGTCATGGAACAGAAAGTTTTAGTATGGATGTTGCAATGAAAGCTAAGGATGTGGGACTTTTTCCAGATACCATAAGTACAGATATATATATTAAAAATAGAATAAATGGTCCAGTATATAGCTTATCTACAACAATGGAAAAGTTTATATATATGGGTTACTCACTTGAAGATATAATAAATAAGGTTACTAAAAATGCAGCAAATGCAATAAACTTGAAAAATAAAGGTTTAATAAAAGAAGGATATGATGCTGATTTAACTATATTTGACGTGGTGAATGAAGAAAAAGAACTTCAAGATTCTTTGAATAAGTCAGTAATCACAAATACGTCCATAAAGCCAAGAGCGGTAGTAATTAATGGAGAGTATTTGAATATAGGTGAGTCTACAAAGGAGAATGAATAGGAAGGAGAGAATATTGTATGAGTAGTGTATTTGAAAAGTACTCTGTAAGACGTGTTATAAATGCCTCAGGTAAGATGACTATACTAGGGGTGTCAACATTAGATAAGGAAGTTATTGAAGCAATCGGTGAAGGGTGTAAAAATTTCTTTATAGTAGAAGAACTTGTAAATAAAACAGGTGAATATATAGCAAATTTATTAGAGTGTGAAAGTTCAGTAATAGTTTCTAGTGCATCTGCTGGAATTGCACAGAGTGTAGGTGCAATGATAGCAAGGGATGATATGAGTCTAGTTTACAATATAAATAATCCTAAAAAGCAAGTTAAAAGGGAAATAATAATTCCAAAAGGGCATAATGTTGACTATGGAGTCCCAGTAGAAACAATGATAAGACTTGGAGGAGGAGAAGTTGTTGAGGCTGGCTATGCTAATATGTGCAACAAGGAACATATAAGAAGAGAGATAAATTACAATACAGCGGCAATTATGTATATTAAATCTCATCATTGTGTTCAAAAGAGTATGCTAAGCGTATTAGATGCAGTACAAGTTGCCAAAGAATACAATTTACCTTTAATAGTAGATGCAGCGGCAGAGGAAGATTTAAAAGTATACTATGAACTAGGAGCAGATTTAGTGATATACAGTGGCGCAAAGGCTATAGAGGGACCTAGTTCAGGGTTAGTAATAGGTAAGAAAAAATATATAGATAATGTAAAGCTTCAATCAAAGGGTATTGGAAGAGCTATGAAAATAGGAAAAGAAAATATAGTAGGTTTAACATGTGCAATTGAGAGATATATAAATAATGATAAAGTAACTTTAAAAGAAATGGAGGATAAGCTAAATCCATTTATAGACAAGATAAATACTCTAAATGGGATAAGTGCTAATATAACTAGAGATTCAGCGGGCAGAGAAATACTGCGTGGAGAAATTAATTTTAATGAAGATATAATAAATAAATCAATACAACAAATTATAAATGAGCTTAGAGGTGGAGAGATATCCATATACACTAGAGATTATAAGGCTAATGAAGGCAAGATAGAGGTTGATATAAGAAGTGTAAGTAAAGATGATTTAGATATTATTTATAATATAATAAAAGAGATAATAGAAAAATAGAAAATAAGGTAAATAAAACGATAATGACTTATTAAATTAAATTTTACTAGAAGAGGGGATTAATATGAATTGTACACCAAAATATTATAAAGATAGAGTTTGTTTAAATGTTCTTGCAGGAAACATAAAAAATGCTAAAGAAGTATATGATGCTTGCGATGGGCATGTATTAGTAGGAGTACTATCGAAGAATTATAGTACTGTAGAAGCAGCTATTAAAGATATGAAAAAGTATTCAAAGGAAATAGATAATGCAGTATCTGTAGGACTTGGAGCTGGAGACCCAAATCAATCAAATATGGTATCTCAAATTTCTAAAGAACTTCAACCACAACATATAAACCAAGTATTTACAGGTATAGCTACATCTAGAGCATTACTTGGTCAAGACAATAGCATAATAAATGGATTAGTTTCTCCAACTGGTAAGCCAGGATTTGTAAAGATATCTACAGGTCCATTAAGCTCAAAGGAGGAAGATGGTATAGTTCCTATAGAGACAGCTATAGCTATGATGAAGGATATGGGAGGAAGTTCAGTTAAGTTTTTCCCAATGGGAGGGCTTAAAACAAAAGATGAATATATAGAAGTTGCAAAAGCTTGTGCAAAGCATGACTTTTATCTAGAGCCAACAGGAGGTATAGACTTAGATAACTTCAAAGAGATAGTTCAAATTGCACTTGATAATGGTGTAGAAAAAGTTATACCTCATGTTTATACATCAATAATTGATAAAGAAACAGGTTGTACAAAAGTAGAAGATATAAAAACACTTTACAAAATAATAAAAGAATTATTGGGGTAGATTTATGAATATATTAGCTTTTGGTGAAATAATGATGAGACTTTCAGTACCTGATTATAAGTTTTTAACACAAACAGACCAATTAAATTATGTAATTACAGGTACAGGGTTAAATATATTATCTGGACTTCAAAATTTTGGATACAATACCTATATGTTAACAAAGTTGCCTAATAACAATGTAGGTAAAGCATCAAGTGCAAACATAAGAAAGCTTGGAGTAAAAGATGATTTTATTACATATGGAGGAAATCATATAGGAGTATATTTTCTTGAGACTGGATATGGAGAAAGGCCTTCAGAAGTGACTTATTTAAATAGGCTAAATAGTTCATTTTGCGAGAGTAGGCTACAAGAATATGATATTGATAATTGTCTAGAAGGAATAGATGTAGTCCACATATGTGGGATTGCTATGCAACTTACAGATTCAGTTAAAGAGATTGCTTTAGAACTAGCTAAAAAGTCTTATGAAAAGGGGATAAAAGTATTCTTTGATTTTAATTTTAGACAATCGCTAAATCCAGACAAGACTTATGATAATTTAGTAGATGATTATAAAAAAATACTACCATATTGCCATGGATTATTTGCTAGCTATAGAGATATAAATAAAATACTTAATATAGACGCTCTAGATATAAAATCGAGTTCAGAATTGATTAAAAAAGAGTATGATATAGAAATTGTGGCTGGAACTATGAGAAGATTTGATGATATGAACAATAGATTTATAAAGGGATATATATCAAATAATGATGGCTATTTTGAAAGTAAGGAATATAAGTTAGAAATATATGACAGAGTTGGTGCTGGAGATGGATATGTAGCAGGAATTATATATTCATATTTGGAAAAGATGAGCAATGAAGATATAGTTGAGTTCGGGGTTGCTAGTTCAGTGCTAGCCCATACAACTTATGGGGATAATTCTTTAGTAAGTACGAATCACATATTTAGACTTATGAACAATGAAAAATTAGATATATTGAGATAGTATTAATAATGAATGAAAAATTAAATAATAAGTAGATAGAAAATAGCATTAACCATAGAAAGATGGTTAATGCTATTTTTATAGTTAATATTAATTAATTTTATATTATAGAAATAAATTTTTCTAATGCTGGATTTGTATTGTTTTTATTCCATACAACTACAACTTCTATTCTATTTTGTACTTCATTTATGGGTACAATTGCAATATCCTGCTTTATCATAGTATCTACAACACAAAATGAAGGTAAAATGGATATACCCATATTAGAGGCAACTAATGATTCAATAGTATTAAGATCATTTGAACGTTGCACAACATTAGGTACAAATCCCGCTTCACGATATCTATTTTGTATCATGGACTTCTGCCCATATTCATCGCCTGTTTCCTTTACAAAAATAAACTTCTCATGTTGTAGCTCAATTAAATCAATATAATCCTCATTGCAAAGTGGATGACCAGGGGGTAAAAGAGCTACCAAAGAATATCTTTCTACAGTTTTATATTCAAAATCTTTTAATGGTTGATTTTCTGGATTAATAACAAAGGCAAGATCCATAAAATTATTTTTCACTAAGTTTAAAAGTTCAGTTATCTCGTTAGTACAAATTTCCATAGATATATTAGGGTATGTATTAGAAAATTCTTTTAAATATTGTTGAAATTTGTTTTTTTCATATCCTATTAAGATTCCAATACTCAAAGTTCCAAAAGAACCATGTGCAAATTGTTGTGTTTTTTCAATAGCATCATTGATATTTTTTATTATAGTACGTGCCTCAGATAAAAAAACTTTTCCAGCTGGGGTTAGTTCAACATGTCGTTTACTTCTTGTAAATAGAGTTACATTTATTTTTTCTTCTAAAGCTTTTATTTGTTGTGTAATAGCAGTTTGGGAAATATAAAACTTTTCTGCTGTTTTGGTAAAACTTAGATTTTCTGCTACAGATATAAAATATTCTAATTGTTTAGTATTCAAATAATCACCCCTATTTAAACTTGATTGTTTGTAAACATTGTTTATATATAATTAAAACTTATTATAGTATAAGAAAATTTACCTTTAAAGAATATTGGAAAATATTTGTATAAAAATATATGTTTTAAACATATCTTTATACTAGATTTTATAAACTTATTAATAAGAATAACTTATATATTCCCATGAAAACGATATTGGATTTAAGTAAGTTTGTCCCATAAAATGAAAGTATACCAATTAATAATATTTTAAATGAGAAAGGAGAAAAAATGGAGGATAAATTTTACGCAAAAGGAAAAGGAAATAACGGATATGTTAAAAACCTTGAAGTTTGTTCCTTTAATGACTTAGATGGAACTTGTGGAATGTTTCAAATGGCTCTGTACAAAAGAGATGAAAAATACTATTTATATGGATGTTGTTTTGGAGGAAGCAAAAAAAATGGAGTAATGATTAGTGATGTTACAGATCCTTATAATCCACACTTTATAAAACATTTTCAAATGTTAGATCCAAAAGAGTACCCTACAACAACAACTCCAAAAATTCAAATAGCAGATGGTTTAATGATAGTAGCTATGAGCTGTGGAAGTGGGCCAGGAGCACTTGTTGACCAAGCTAAATTAGCAAGTATTAAGTGCGAAGCAGGAATTAGAATATATAGTTTAAAAGAAGACCCTTTAAATCCTAAGTTTTTAGGATACTGGGATTGTGGATTAAAGCATGTAATGGGTGTCCATAGATTTATGTATAATGGTGGAAGATATGTCCATTTATCAAGTGATTGTGTTGGTTTTGAAGGTTTGATTTATAGAGTCATAGATATAATAGATCCAACTAATCCAGTGGAAATAGGTAAGTGGTGGAGACCAGACCAATATGCAGATGGATATCCAAATAGAACTTTTGATCCAGGGGCAGCTCATTGTCCAGAATTTATGGATAAAGGATGGCTTCATGGACCTCCATTTGTAAGAGATGGAAAAGCATATTGTGGTTATGGTGGAGCAGGTTTAGTTGTACTAGATGTTGAGGATTTAACAAGACCAAGATGTTTAGGTGAATTACCATTTATGCCTGCATTTTCTAGTAGACTTGCAGGAGCAAGAACTCATACAGCACTACCATTACCAGAAAGAGATTTAGTTGTTGTGCAAAATGAGGGAGAACGTTTCCAATTTTTTAAGCCAGAGAATATTACAGATGTTCAAGCCATGAATAATATACATATGGTTGATGTTAGTAATCCAACAAGACCAACATTAATTGCTCAATTCCCATATCCTGAAGTACCGAAGGATTTCCCATATCCTAACTTTAATGTTGCAGGGCTAGGAAAACCAGGGCCATTTGGACCACATAACCTTCATGAGCCAATGGATAATAAACCATGGCTAGAGCAAAGAGGAGATAGAGTATATTGTTGTTATTTCCATGCAGGATTAAGGGTTTATGATGTATCAGATCCATATTACATCAAAGAGTTAGCATATTTTATACCACCAAATCCAAATAAAACACCAGAAGAATCTTATTTCCCAGGATTCCCTGGACCACGCTTGGCAGTAACAGAAGATCTTATTGTTGATGATAGAGGTTACATCATCATAGATGCCTTAGATGATGGATTCTATATATTAAAAATGAAAGAATATTAATAAATGCTAAAGAGGGAGAGTTGAAAATGAAAATACTAGGTATTTCTTTTGGAACAAAAAATGGAAATAATGACACAATGTGTAAAGTGGCACTTAAAGGTGCTCAAGAAGCAGGAGCTGGAGTAGAATTTATTCAAATGTCATCTCTTAACATTAAACATTGTACTGGATGTTGTGCATGTGTTAAGAATTTATTATCTGGAAAAGGTAGTATGTGTGTATTAAAGGATGATTTTGAATGGTTACTTGACAAAATGAAAGGTGCAGATGGGATAGTAGTTTCAGACCCTATCTTTGAAGAAGGAGCATCAGGATTATTCCATACTATAATGGATCGTTTTGGACCAAGAGCAGATAGAGGAAATAATATTATAGGAACAAAAGTTGCAGAAGCTACAGGAGGAAAAATTCCAGACCCAAGAATGCTTAATGATAAAGTAATATCATTCATGGGAATAGGAGGATCAGACTGGGGTACAAGAGTTCAATGTGAGCATGCTATGCTAGCCTTAATACCAATGTGGAAAGTTATAGATAATGCTTGGTTCCCATGGGCAAAGGAATTAGTAATGGATGACTCAAAACTTGCTCAAGTTCATCAAATAGGTTTAAACATAGTTGAAGCAGCAAAAGATTTTGACAAAGCTTTATACCAAGGAGAAGAAGGAGTCTGTCCACATTGTAATAATAGATTATTCTATCTTGAGCCAGGTACTAAAAAATCAATATGTGCTCTATGTGGTATAGTTGGAGAATTAGATACTGCAAGTGGAAAAACTGTATTTAGTTTCCAAGAAGAACAATTAGGTCATGCTCATGATACTTTAGCAGGCAAGTTTATACATGGTGATGATATTAAGAAAATGGAAGGCCATTATGCAGAAGTTCGTAAAACACCAGAATTTAAAGAAAGAAAAACAGCTTACAATTTTATAGAACCATCAACAAAAGAAAAGCATGTTGAACTTTCATTAGGAGAATAATTAAAATTTATAGTATCTATGATTGCAAATCCAATAGCAATGAGGTTGGTGGGAATGAGGCAAGCTATAGAAGCTATTAATTATAATATAGGAAATGGATAGAAAGAAAAAAGAAATATTAACACTAGCTATAGGGATTGCTTTACTACCTCCTTTATGGGCAGTGTTAGCACCTTATATAGGAATAAAAACTGGAGCTGTAGCACTTATTTGTGCAGGACTATATGTAACAAATGGTAATAAACGAAAAGATGGATTAAAAATAATGTTCGGTTTTTGGTGTGGAGATTTATGGGCAGTTTTGGCCATTTTAATTATGGAGTGTATGAATTTCAATCCAAACCTAGAATTATTTTTAACTCTTAGTATATTAGGATTTTTTGCAGTTATAATTGCATCTTTATTTGAAAAAATAATATTCCTACCAGCATGGCTTTGTGGTTGGGCCATAGGTCTAACTATTATGACAGGTGAAAGTATTATTAACTTACAAGGTCTTTATATTCAAATTGCTGTGGCTATGGTAGTAGGAGTGTGGTATGTAGGAGCAGGTGTAGATTTATTTACTATGTGTATTTTGAAGAAAGATAAAAAAACGGGAAATTGAAAGCATGTGAATATAATTTGATTATAGGAGAATGTTTATGGGATTTGAATTTAAAATAATGAGAAGTTTAATATATGTAGGACTTGCTAAGGAAGAGTATAGACCTAAATTAATGGACTGGTTATATCGCTACCATATTCCAGATAGTATTAGTAATTTTGGACCATATTGTACTAAATATGCTTTTTATCAAGCGTATCCTACACCAGATGAAGGCGAACGTTTTGGTGTACGTAAGATGCAATTAACAGAGCACTATTGGATTGTAGATGAACATATGCCTGAAATGGCAAATAGAATTATGACAGAATACATGCCTATGGATGTTCTCCGTTGGCAAGGGTGTATACCAGATGTGGAGAATAAAAAAGTTCATGAGAATGCAGAAAGTGGAGATGCAGGACGTGCAGTAGGTGGGGATAACGGATGTCCACCATTTATATTTGCTTTTGTTCCAATAAACTGGGAAGAAGATTTTAGAGGAAAAGGGCGTACTGTACAAGATGGACCAAACTATCGCTGGCAATTTATGATTAAGTATCCAGATGGCATTTCTAAAGAAGAAGGAGAAAAATGGTTCTATGATGAAGTAGTTCCATACTTTACAAACTGCTGTTATGTTAATCGTTTTGTAAGTAGTAAAATTATGATTAACTATGGAGCAACTGCCTTTGATCGTGTAGTAGAACTATGGTTTGAAGGAGAAGAAGAATGGTATAAAGCTGTGGTTGAAGGGACAAAATCATTTATCAAAAAGCCAGAATGGGCACAAGAAGAAGAGTTCCCATATTTAAAGCCGCAATTTAATATTGCATCAGTATTCTTAGGCGATATAGCAACTATGGATGCATATTCACAGTATCGTGGATATATTCCAATGAGATAAAAATTATAATTCATAACAAGCAAGTGGTGCACAATGACTATTATAGGCATCCGGTTTAGCCATAGTATCTCAAGTAAGTGGTGTGGCAATTGAAGTTGGACAATATGTATCAGCAAGTACAATAGCTACAAGTTGTTGGATTGATTTCAATTTTTAGGTGATATTCTTAATTATTCAACATTTATAGTAATGGTTATAGCTGTTATATGTAGTTTTATATTTATATTGATGATAAATAAGGCTAATAAATATGAAATAACAGCATTAGAATAAATTGATAATATTTGTTAAAAAAGAATTTAGAGTGTATTTAAAGATTAAGATGTTCCCTTTATGGTAGACAGTTGAAATAATAAAACTGTTAGAATAAAGGGAATATTTTTATGTCTAGGAAATCTTTTGAAATAAAAATTAAATATGTGCAAGAATATATTGTAAGTAAAGTATTATTATTAGAAATATGTAGACAAGATAATATTTATAACTTATCATATTAACAAGTTTACACTTGGCTTAGGAAATATAAAGCTAATGGACAAGAATCTCTTACTGATAATAGAGGTAAAAATAGATAAATACTCAGTTAAAAATGTACTAGAATTATTAGATGAGAAATGGTGTACTCATGTTTTGGAGAAATAAAAAGAGTAATTCCAAAGATTAAGAAATACTAAGCTGATTTTGACAATTCGAGATTTAGAAGATGCTGGAATTGTTAATAGGAAGCAATTTAATGAACATAAAGAGCATATATCAATAATAGGAGAATACAATGTATACAATTGGACAAGTATCTAAATTTTTAGGTATATCTAGAGATACACTAAAATTTTATGAAGACAAGGGATTAGTAAAACCTAAGAAAAATGATGAAAATGGATATAGAAAATATAATCAGTTTGATATATATGATATTACAACGATAAATTTTTATAGAGAAATTGATATCGAAATTAAAAAGATTCAAGAAATAATGAAAAGCAAGAGTATAAATAATTTAGAGCTTTTGCTAGAAGAGAAAGAACAAATCATATTGGAAGAAATAGAATATAAAAAGCTTCTTTTAAAAAAGATTCAGTTAATTAAAGAAGACTGTGACAAAATTAAAAAATATTTTGGGAAATACGCAATAAAAGAAATGAAACCTTTAGAAGTAAAGGGTAGAATAAAAAGTGTTACTGAATATGATGAATATGAAACTTTAAGAGAGAATACAGAAAGTCTAAAAAAAGCAGTTACATTAACTGCTTTAAGAAGAGTAATAAGTTTTAGTCAAGAAGGCATAACAGGAGAGAAGTTTATAATTGTAAAAGAAATAGAGGGCTTTGACAAAAACATAGAAGGTGAAGTTCTCGCTCATCCAAATTGCATTTATACTATTATTGAAGATGGAAGATGGTCAACTGGAGGAGAAAATATTGATGATAAGGTGGAAGACCGATTAAGAAAAATAGCAATAGAAAATGGATATGACTTACTTGGAATAGTCTATGTTAACATATTGCTTACTACTTACGAAGAAGGGCTTGAACGCATATTTTTAGAAATATATGCACCTATAAAAAAATAATATAAAAAACATTGACCTGAGACTTACTCATAGGTTTAAACTCATTGTATAAGCAATTATAACTTATATAGCAGTTAAATATTAATTTGAAATGAGGGTTCTTATGAGAGTAGAGAAAACATTAAAAAGACCTATAGTAAGTTTTATTATTTTAACAAATATAATTTTCTTACCACTTTTTTTATTAGCATTAGCAACTAGAATGTTAAAACTTCCAACAGTGGTATCTGACATTACTTTGTGTATATCAGCCTGGTCATCAACTTTTGCATTTATGATATTATTTAAAAAAATTTACCCAGATGAAAAATTTCTAGTATATGTAAAAGATAGATTTAGAAATAAATTTAAATTTTCAATAGTATCTATAGTAATTAGTATACAAGTTTTAATAGCTATAGTAGTTATACTTATATTAACATCTAAAAATCATGGAATAATGCCTAGCTTCACAGTTTCATCATGGGGAGCGTTTATATATTTATTCTTAAAAAATTTATTTGCAGGTCCATTAGGTGAGGAATTAGGTTGGATAGGATTTGTTCAAAGTGAACTTCAGAAAAAACATTCTACTTTAAAAGCATCAATAATAGTAGGGTTTTGGTGGGGGATGTGGCATTTACCAATATGGTTTACAACAGGATTTACAGGGATTGATTTAATAAAATATATTATATTTTTTATGATTGCGATTATATCAACTAGTATTATAGTGGCAACTTTTTATAATTTAAATAAAACTTTGTTAGTATCTATTATAATACATCAACTATTTAATTTTCTAATTGGGATAATTAGTGGAAGTTTAATAGAACTTATAAAATACTATGCAATATTATATTTGGTATTTGCAATTGTATTGATAGCTATAAATCCAAGAAATGCACTATATAAAAAGTTTTCTAAAAACACAACACAAACTCTTTAAGAGTGTAAGGGAGAATCATGTCATAAATGAGTGATATGATTCTCCCTTACTTATTAATTAATTTTAAGTGAAAAATATTTGTAAGCATTCTCTTAAATCTGATTCTATTTTTAGTAGGTTTTTTATAAATAAAAAATTTATAGGATATTATTTACTGTTATGATAAAATATAAAGAAATTGTTTTAGGAACCTGGAGGAATAGATATGGTTTTATTGGTTGTTGATACACAAAAACTAATAACAAATGAAAAGTTGTATAATTTTCATGGATTTGTAGTAAACGTAGAGAATTTAATTGATACAGCAAGAAAAAATAATATAGAAGTAATAATCATTCAGTATTTTTGTTACGCTATCACTTAGTTATGTGTATAAAATATAGAAGAAAAGTAATAGATAACTCTATATCAGATAGACTAAAAGATATAT
>NZ_JAGWCZ010000020.1:0-54250 GCF_020657855.1 Clostridioides sp. ZZV14-6153
GTCATTACCTTTAGTAGGTGTATTTATTACTATATCAACTTGTTTATTTCTTATAGCATCTAGTATGTTTGGTCTAGGCTCTTCAACTCTGTTTACTATATCAGCCTCTATTCCATTCTCTCTTAGACTCTTAGCTGTACCTTCTGTTGCAACAAAAGTATATCCTAACTCTTTCATATCTTTTGCTATTGCTATAAACTCATCTTTATCGTTATTATTGACAGTAGCAAGCACTACTCCTCTTTCATCAGACATATGTCTACCTGCTGCTAAGAATCCTTTATATAAAGCTTCTTCTAGGTTTTCTCCTACACCTAAAACTTCTCCTGTAGATTTCATTTCAGGTCCAAGACTTACTTCAACTTTAGCTAATTTAGACATTGAGAATACTGGAACTTTTACTGATACTAGTTTAGGCTCTTTATAAACTCCTGTACCATATCCTAAATCCTTTAATTTAGCTCCTAGCATACATTTTGTAGCTAAGTCAACTATTGGTACTCCACTCACTTTACTTATATATGGGACTGTTCTACTGGCTCTAGGGTTAACCTCAATTATATATAATTCATTTTGGAATTCTATAAATTGTATATTAACCATACCAAGTACATTAAGGTCTAAAGCTATTTTTTTAGTATATTCTAGAATTTTATCTTTTATCTTATCAGATATATTTTGGCTTGGATACATTGTCGTACTATCTCCAGAGTGAACTCCAGCTCTTTCTAAATGTTCCATTATTCCAGGTATTAATATATCTTCTTTATCACATATAGCATCTACTTCTATTTCTCTACCAGTTAAATACTTATCTATAAGTACTGGATTTTTATGGTCTCTAGCAAAAGCATCATCTAAATACTGAGTTAATTTTTCCTCGTTGTAAGTTATTTCCATACCTTGGCCACCAAGTACATAAGATGGTCTAACTAATACTGGATAACCTAATTCATTAGCAACTTCAATACCTTCATTAGTTGTCCATACGCTTTTTCCTTTTGGTCTATTTATATCTAATCTCTCTAATAATTCGTCAAATTTTTCTCTGTCTTCTGCTGCATCTATATCATCAAAATCAGTTCCCAATATAGGTATTTTTTTCTCATGTAAGAACTTAGCTAGTTTTATAGCTGTTTGTCCTCCAAATTGTAGTATTACACCTTCTGGTTTTTCTTTTTCAATTATATTTAAAACTTCTTCTTCTGTTAATGGTTCAAAATATAGTTTATCTGATGTATCAAAATCTGTACTTACTGTTTCAGGGTTATTGTTTACAATTATAGTTTCTATACCCATTTTTCTTAAAGATTTTACACAGTGAACTGAACAATAGTCAAACTCTATACCTTGACCTATTCTTATTGGTCCAGAACCCAATACTACCACTTTTCTCTTATCACTTACAACTACTTCATCATATTGCTCATAAGTTGAGTAATAATATGGAGATAGAGCTTCAAATTCTCCTCCACATGTATCAACCATTTTATAAACTGGTTGTATATTATATAGACTTCTTAGTTCATATAATTTTTCTGGGCTAATCTTCATTAAGTCAGATATACCCTTATCAGAGAATCCTTTTTTCTTTAATTCATGTAAGTATTCCTTATCTAAATCTTCTATTTTAAGACCTTTTAATTTTTCTTCTTGCTCAACTATCCATTTAAATTTATTTATAAACCACTTATCAACACCAGTGATTTCTTCTATCATTTCTACTTTATAGCCTCTTCTTATCATTTCAGCTAAATCAAATAGTCTTTCATCATCAGGTACTACAACTCTTTTCTTTAACTCTTCTAATGTTCTACCTTCTGATGGAGCATGAACTAATGAATATTTTCCTGTTTCAAGTGATCTTATTCCCTTAAGAATGGCAGCTTCAAAGTTACTTCCTATACTCATTATTTCACCAGTTGCCATCATCTTAGTTCCTAATTTTCTATTTGCCTTTTTAAACTTATCAAATGGCCACTTTGGTATTTTTACTACCACATAATCTAAAGTTGGCTCAAAACAAGCATAAGTTTTTTTAGTTACCGCATTTTCTATTTCATCCAAAGTATATCCTAAAGCTATTTTAGCCGCCACTTTTGCTATTGGATATCCTGTAGCTTTTGATGCTAGTGCTGATGATCTACTAACTCTTGGATTTATTTCTATTATTGCATATTCTAAGCTATGTGGATTTAAAGCTATTTGAACATTACATCCACCTTGAACTTCTATTGCATTTATTATATCTATTGATGCTTTTCTAAGTAGTTGGTATTCTTCATCACTTAAAGTTTGACTTGGAGCAACAACTATACTATCTCCTGTATGAACTCCAACTGGGTCTACATTTTCCATGTTACATACAGTTATACAGTTTCCATTTCCGTCTCTCATTACTTCATATTCTATTTCTTTCCAACCTTTTATACTCTTTTCAAGAAGAACTTGACCTACTGGACTTAATTGCAATCCATGTGAAAGTATCTCTCTTAATTCTTCCTCTGTATCAGCTATACCTCCACCAGTTCCACCTAATGTGTATGCTGGTCTTACAACCACTGGATATCCTATTTTATTTGCAAATTCAAGACCTGCTTCTAAATTTGTAACTATATCACTAACTATTACAGGTTGATTTATTTCTTTCATTACTTCTCTAAATAAATCTCTATCCTCACCCTTTTTTATAGACTCTATAGACGTACCTATAACTTTTACATTATATTTATCTAGTATACCAGCATCATGTAATTCTACAGCCAAGTTTAGTCCTGTTTGACCACCCATACCTGCAAGTAAACTATCTGGTCTTTCTTTTTCAATTATTTTTTCTATAAATTCTATTGTTAATGGTTCTATATATATTTTATCTGCAATTTCTTTATCAGTCATTATTGTAGCTGGATTACTATTTACTAATACAACTTCTATTCCCTCTTCTTTTAGTGCTTGGCAGGCCTGTGTTCCTGAATAGTCAAATTCTGCTGCTTGACCTATTATTATTGGCCCTGACCCTAATACTAAAGTTTTCTTTATACTATCTAATTTAGGCATAACTCTTTCTCCTTATCTAAACAATTTTCACAGTTTTTATCTTCATAATCTATACAATCAATTTTAATTACTTTATTTCATCTTTAAATTTGAGTTTATTTATTATATCTATATTAATTAAACCAATACTTTTTTTGATTTAAGTTAGTCTTATTTTTAGCTATATATTCTGATATTATTTATTTTACAAACTCTAAAAACTTATCGAAAATATAGTCATTGTCTTTTGGCCCTGGACAAGCTTCAGGGTGGTATTGAACACTGTATACATCTAGCTTCTCATGTCTCATTCCTTCAACAGTATTATCGTTTAAATTTATATGTGTCACTTTCATTTGTTCAGGAACTTCTGAAACATAATATCCATGATTTTGAGAAGTTATAAATACTTTTCCCTCTTCTAAATCTTTAACTGGATGATTTCCGCCTCTATGTCCAAATTTAAGTTTCGCAGTTTTTCCGCCAAGAGCTAGGGCTAAAAGCTGATGTCCTAAGCATATTCCAACTATAGGCTTTTTACCAATTAGAACTTTTATATTTTCTATAATATCTTCTAAATCCTCTGGGTCTCCAGGCCCATTTGATAAAAATATTAAATCAGGATTTATACTTAATACATCTTCTGGAGATGTTGTAGCTGGGAATATTGTTATATCGCATCCACGAGCTATAAATGATCTTAAGATGTTTCTTTTAACTCCAAAATCCATAACAGCTACTTTTGGACCATTTCCTTCTATATGCTCTACTTCTTTTCTTGTAACCGTTCTAACTGCTTCTGTATTTGAAAACTTATCTAATTTATGTTTAACATCTTCTAATTTACTATCTTCTAACGTAATTATACCTTTCATTGTCCCATTATTTCTAAGTATCTTAGTTAAAGCTCTTGTATCTATTCCTTCTAGTCCTATCACTTTATTTTGCTTTAAATATTGGTCTATATCAATTTCACATCTAAAATTACTTGGAGAATCACTTTTTTCTCTTACTATAAATCCTTTCACTTGCACTTTTTCAGATTCTGCTGATGATAAATTTATACCATAATTTCCTATAAGAGGATAAGTCATAGTAACTATTTGACCATAGTAAGAAGGGTCTGTTAAAACTTCACCATATCCTATCATTGAAGTATTAAATACTACTTCTCCTACACTTTCTTCTAAATATCCAAATGCTTTTCCTATAAAAACTGTCCCATCTTCTAATATTAACCTTGCTTTCATATTACAGTACCTCCTATAATTCTCTTTAGGCAAACTAAAGAACATTAACTAAATATAATCTTTTAAATATCTATATATATTTTTCACTTTTACATTCTAGTTTTATACTCATTTGCATTTATTTTTTATCTTTTTCTATTATACTACAAATTTCTTAAAAAAAAGAAGTTATCTCAAAAGTAAAAACTCCTAGAAAAAATAACTTCTTCTTTTTAATTTAATGATTAAATTCTTAAACTATACAATCAACTTAATTTCTATTCAGCTATATTGTAAACTTTTAACTTATCTTTGTTTAGGTGTTTTTTCTTAACCTCTACTAAGGCTTTTAATGTATCTAAAGATGTCATTATTTCAGTAGAGAATTCAATAGCTGTTCTTCTTATTTTAAATCCATCTCTTGTTGAGTCATTACCTTTAGTAGGTGTATTTATTACTATATCAACTTGTTTATTTCTTATAGCATCTAGTATGTTTGGTCTAGATTCTTCCACTCTGTTTACTATATCAGCTTCTATTCCATTTTCTCTTAGACTCTTAGCTGTACCTTCTGTTGCAACAAAAGTATATCCTAACTCTTTCATATCTTTTGCTATTGCTATAAATTCATCTTTATCGTTATTATTGACAGTAGCAAGCACTACTCCTCTTTCATCGGACATATGTCTACCTGCTGCTAAGAATCCTTTATATAAGGCTTCTTCTAGATTTTCTCCTACACCTAAAACTTCTCCTGTAGATTTCATTTCAGGTCCAAGACTTACTTCAACTTTAGCTAATTTAGACATTGAGAATACTGGCACTTTTACTGATACTAGTTTAGGCTCTTTATAAACCCCTGTACCATATCCTAAATCCTTTAATTTAGCTCCTAGCATACATTTTGTAGCTAAGTCAACTATTGGTACTCCACTCACTTTACTTATATATGGGACTGTTCTACTGGCTCTAGGGTTAACCTCAATTATATATAATTCATTTTGGAATTCTATAAATTGTATATTAACCATACCAAGTACATTAAGGTCTAAAGCTATTTTTTTAGTGTATTCTACTATCTTTTCCTTTATCTTATCAGATATATTTTGGCTTGGATACATTGTTGTACTATCTCCAGAGTGAACCCCAGCTCTTTCTAAGTGTTCCATTATTCCAGGTATTAATATATCTTCTTTATCACATATAGCATCTACTTCTATTTCTCTACCAGTTAGATATTTATCTATAAGTACTGGATTTTTATGGTCTCTATCAAATGCATCCTGTAGGTATTGAGATAATTTTTCTTCATTGTAAGTTATTTCCATACCTTGACCACCAAGTACATAAGATGGTCTAACTAATACTGGATAACCTAATTCATTAGCAACTTCAATACCTTCATTAAGTGACCATACACCTTTTCCTTTTGGTCTATTTATATCTAATCTCTCTAATAATTCATCAAATTTTTCTCTGTCTTCTGCTGCATCTATATCATCAAAGTCCGTTCCCAATATAGGTATATTTTTCTCATGTAAGAACTTAGCTAGTTTTATAGCTGTTTGTCCTCCAAATTGTAGTATTACACCTTCTGGTTTTTCTTTTTCAATTATACTTAAAACTTCTTCTTCTGTTAATGGTTCAAAATATAGTTTATCTGATGTATCAAAATCTGTACTTACTGTCTCAGGGTTATTGTTTATGATTATAGTTTCTATATCCATCTTTCTTAAAGATTTTACACAGTGAACTGAACAATAATCAAATTCTATACCTTGACCTATTCTTATTGGGCCAGAGCCTAACACTATTACTTTTTTCTTATCACTAACAACTACTTCATCATATTGCTCATAAGTTGAGTAGTAATATGGAGATATAGCATCTATTTCTCCCGCACATGTATCGACCATTTTGTATGCTGGTTTTATGTTATATAGACTTCTTAATTCATATAATTTTTCTGGGCTTATCTTCATTAAATCAGATATACCTTTATCAGAGAATCCTTTTTTCTTTAACTCAAGAAGATAATCTTTAGTTAAGTCTTCAATCTTCATAACTTTTAATTTTTCTTCTTGTTCAACTATCCATTTAAATTTATTTATAAACCACTTGTCTATTCCTGTGATTTGCTCTATCATTTCTACTTTATAGCCTCTTCTTATCATTTCAGCTAAATCAAATAGTCTTTCATCATCAGGTACTACAACTCTTTTCTTTAACGCTTCAATACTTCTCTCTTCTGATGGTGCATGAACTAATGAATATTTTCCTGTTTCAAGTGATCTTATTCCCTTAAGAATAGCAGCTTCAAAGTTACTTCCTATACTCATTATTTCACCAGTTGCCATCATCTTAGTTCCTAATTTTCTATTTGCCTTTTTAAATTTATCAAATGGCCATTTTGGTATCTTAGCCACTACATAGTCTATAGTCGGCTCAAAACAAGCATAAGTTTTTTTAGTTACTGCATTTTCTATTTCATCCAAAGTATATCCTAAAGCTATTTTTGATGAAACTTTGGCTATTGGATATCCTGTGGCTTTTGATGCTAGTGCTGATGATCTACTAACTCTTGGATTTATCTCTATAACTGCATATTCAAAACTATGTGGGTTTAATGCAAACTGAACATTGCATCCACCTTGAACTTCTACTGCATTTAATATATCTAAAGATGCTTTTTTAAGCATCGCACATTCTTTATTGCTTAGAGTTTGTGTTGGAGCAACTACTATACTATCTCCTGTATGAACTCCAACTGGGTCTATATTTTCCATGTTACATACAACTATACAGTTTCCTTTTGAATCTCTTATTACTTCATATTCTATTTCTTTCCAACCTTTTATACTTTTTTCAATTAATACTTGTCCAACTGGGCTTAATTGCAATCCATGCGAAAGTATCTCTCTTAATTCTTCCTCTGTATCAGCTATACCTCCACCAGTTCCACCTAATGTGTATGCTGGTCTTACAACTACTGGATACCCTATTGTAAGTGCATAATCAAGACCTGCTTGTAACTCTGTAACTATATCACTAACTATTACAGGTTGATTTATTTCTTTCATTACATCTCTAAATATATCTCTATCTTCACCTTTTTTGATAGATTCTACTGAAGTACCTATTATTTTTACTCCGTATTTATCTAGTATGCCTTTTTCATAAAGCTCAACTGCTAAGTTTAATCCTGTTTGTCCACCCATACCTGCAAGTAAACTATCTGGTCTTTCTTTCTCTATTATTTTTTCTATAAATTCTATTGTTAATGGTTCTATATATATTTTATCTGCCACTTCTTTATCAGTCATTATTGTAGCTGGATTACTATTTATTAATACAACTTCAATTCCTTCTTCTTTTAAAGATTGACATGCTTGAGTTCCTGAATAGTCAAATTCTGCCGCTTGACCTATTATTATTGGTCCTGACCCTAATACTAAAGTTTTCTTTATACTATCTAATTTAGGCATAAATTTTTCTCCTTATCTAAATGGTTTTTACTATCTGTAAATAATACTAAATCTATATTAATGCTAAGAATTTATTAAATATACAATCTAAATCTTCTTTTGTTGTGTATTCTGGAATGTACTGAACACTATATATTGGTAATTCCTTATGTCTCATTCCTTCTATAGTATTGTCATTTAAATTTACATGAGTTATCTCTGTATTTTCTGGCATTTCTGAAACATTGTATCCATGATTTTGAGAAGTTATAAATACTTTTCCTGTTTCTAAACATTTAACTGGATGATTTCCTCCTCTATGTCCAAATGCAAGTTTTGAAGTTTTTCCACCTAATGCTAATGCCAAAATTTGATGTCCTAAACCGATTCCTGCTAGTGGTTTTTTGCCTACTAATTTCTTTATATTTTCAACTATATCATTTATATCTTCTGGATTACCTGGCCCATTAGATAATAATATCAAGTCAGGGTTTATTCTTAAAATTTCTTCTGAAGTAGTCATTGCTGGTACTACTGTTATGTCGCAGTTACAAGCTTTCAGTGAATCTAATATACTATTTTTAACACCAAAGTCTACAACTACAACTTTAGCACCAGTCCCTTTAATATTTTCAATTTCTTTTCTTGTAACACTTTTAACTGAATCTTTATTGCAACACTCTGTCAATTTAGACTGAACTTCTTGTAATGATACATTTTCTAAAGTTATAATACCTCTTTTTGTTCCATTATTTCTAATAATCTTAGTCAATGCTCTTGTATCTATTCCTTCAAGTCCAATTACTTTATTTTGCTTTAGATATGTGTCTATATCCATTTCACATCTAAAATTATTTGGGTTGTCACTTTTTTCTCTTACTATAAGTCCTTTTACTTGCACTTTATTTGATTCAACATCTTCTAAATTTATTCCATAGTTCCCTATAAGTGGATATGTCATTGTCACTATTTGTCCATAATAAGTTGCATCTGTCAGTAGTTCACCATATCCTGCCATTGAAGTATTAAACACAACTTCACCAACAGCTTCCTTTAAATATCCAAATGCTTTTCCTTCAAATACTGTTCCATCTTCTAAAATTAATTTCCCCTTCATATAAGCTACCTCCCAAATGTTTTATCTAAGCATTTTCTATTTCTTTTACAATATTAATAGCTGATTCTCTTGGACTTTCTGCTTTTGTTATAGGTCTTCCAACAACTAAATAATGAGCTCCTCTTTTTATTGCATCTGATGGAGTAACAACTCTTTTTTGGTCTCCAACTTCTGCTGACTTAGGTCTTATCCCTGGGCAAACTGTTATAAAATCAGTTCCACACGCTTCTACTATCTTATCTACTTCTTGAGCTGAGCAAACAACTCCATCTATTCCTGATTCTTTTGCTAATTTAGCTCTCTTTATAGCCAATTCTTCTGTTGTCATATTACATCCTATATCTTGTAAGTCTTGGTTGCTTAATGAAGTTAAAACTGTTACTCCAACCACCAAAGGTTTTTCTATATTTAATCTCTCTGCTTCTTCTTTAGCAACTAGTGCACATTGTCTCATCCCTTCCATGTCTGATACATGTATTGTCATTAACCAAACATTATCTCTTACTGCAGCTCTTACTGCACTTTTCATAGTATTTGGAATATCATGGAATTTAAGGTCTAGAAATATTTTTTTACCTTTTTCTTTTAAATAGTCTATAGTCTTTCCTTTTGTAGCCACATATTGTTCTAGTCCTACTTTAAATATATCTACACTATCTTCTAATTTGTCTATTAGTTCTTTAGCTTTATCAAATTCGTCAGTATCAATTGCAACTATTAGCTTCTCTTTACCATTTATCATTTTTACATCTCCTTTTTAATAAAGCCTAAATCCTCATAAAAAAATCCTCACACCAAAAGAGGCACAAGGATTTTATCTATACATAACTCTATTTATTAGCTATGAGATATCTTTCCCAGTCTCTCTGGACTAGTTTAAAAGACTTTATTATATTTAAATTTTTATTTTATACTCATCAAAAACCTCTAGAAGATTTACTAGAGGTTATATATTAACACTATCTATAACCCTTTAGTCTCTCTGGACTAATTTAAGGAATTTAGCTGTAATATTTTTCTTTATTTATATAACTTTATGTATCTTAAGGATATTTTAAAGTTTCATCTTTTTTATAATTAAACCACTAATTGCTTTTTATGTCAATAAGTCTTTGAATTATTCTTTATCTTTATCAAACAATTTTTTTTCAAAATAAGACTCTGCATTATATATCGCAGCAGCTGGATTATGCCCAGTTACTCTATCTTTGACAATTAGAGTTGTTATAGGAGCTTCCATATATTTCATAGCTAATGTATCATGTCCAACACATAGTCCAAGAATTATATTAAGGTCAACTTTAGCTTCATTTAAAAACAAAGCCTGCCCTATTGGATTACACATTATTTCATCTGCACACTTTGATATCGTTTGAGATGCTTCTAATCCAACTGTACTTTTAGGCATTGCTCCATTTTTACATATCACAGAAAACACTTCAAATCCATGATGTTCAAATACCTTTTGTACTGTTTGCATTTCTCTTTTTAAACCAATACAAAACGCTATACCAATTTTTTTATAGTCACATTTTTTAGCAAACTCTATAATCTCTTTTAACCTAGTATATTGACAGTATCCTTCTGTTTCAATTAATCCAGCATTATAAGCTATTTTTCTATTTTCTTCTTCTTCATAAAGTTTTTTTGCTTTTTCTTGTAACTCAACTTCTCTAGTTGGACATATCTTCATTAGCTTATCCATATCTCCATCTGAACAGCCTCTAAGATTACATTTCCCACACTTATACATACCTACTATCCCCTCTCAAAATTTTATTCATTTTGTGATTCTTCTTTTTCCAAACTTAAATTTTCATCTTTAGTTTCTTCTTCTGGTTTTACATGTTCAACTACAGTTATAAAATATGACTTTCCTATTCTATTCTTTATAGGAAGTTTTTCATATGAAACATCTATTTTATTTTTTATACATGCTATATCAAAATGTCTTAAGCCTACTCCTAAGCTAACCTTATTCATATCTTCACAATGTTTCTTAGGTTTCTTTTCAAATAGATGAAGACCTCGTTCATCTTTATGAAAATACCAAGGTTGAGAGTTTTTCACAGATGGAGCTCTTCTTGTAAATTCTAATATTTCTTTCCATTTCCTATTTCTATTTATTTTATTTATGATATCTTTTACTGGTTTTCTATCAGGCCTAGCGTGTCTTGTCCTAAATAAATCTTCATTTTTTGCCGGATATCCAAAAGCTATTATTATATATGGATTCTCTATTTTGTTTTCATCTTCTTCTTCCGTTTTTATTCCAGCTAAATAATCTAAATCGTCTTCTTCATCTTCTCTTGGGTCTTTGTTGCCAATATCTACAAATTCCAAGATATCTTCTCTTTTTAATGTCGACTCCAACCAACAAGTAGCTACTCCTAACGTTGTAAGACGTAAGACTATACCTTCAGTGGCAAAACCTATATTTTGTAGATAGTCTTTTCCTTTATCTGATGTGACTACTATATAATGAGGTGCTTTTACTTTACACTCTTTTCCCATTAAAAAGTGTATTATATGACCTCTATCAACAACATGTGCTTTAATATTTAAATCTTCATTTAAGTATTCTAAATTTTTACAACTTCTTTTTATTTCTTCCATTAATGGCTTTTTTAGTTTTGTACTGGAAAAATTTCTTACAGATTTTCTATAAAAAATGGCTTCATAAAGCTCCATTTATGCCCTCCTAACTGAAATCTTCTGTTCATAATATATAAACTACTATATTTAAACATATATAAGCTTTGCCAGAAAATTTTTTATTTCATTATAAATATCTATCTCATTATTATATTATAAGTTTTTTTCGGTATTCTTGTATAGCTTTTCACTAAAAAAGTATTTTTATTTCTACTTTAATACTATTATCAACAAAAAATAACGTCTTAGTTGCAATTATATATTTAAACAATCTATTTTAATTAAAATAAGTGTTTTTTATTTCTCAGTCTATTGAGTATAAATATTTTAAATATGACCCAAAATCTAAGTAATGATATTAATATTTTATAAGTTATTTAATGATATAATATTTTATAAGTTATTTAATATTAAAAATACAGGAGGAATAATATGGATTTTAATAAAAATTTAGAAAAATATGCTGAGTTAGCAATTAAGGTCGGAGTTAACATACAACCAGGTCAAACTTTACTTATAAAATCACCAATTGAATGTGCTGATTTTGCAAGAAATGCACTAAAGGAAGCATATAAATGTGGTGCTAAAAATGTATATATAGAATGGTCTGATGAAGAAAGTACTCTTATTAAATATTTATATGCACCAGACGAAGCATTTCATGAGTTTCCAAAATGGACAGCAGATCAATATGTAGACATAGCTAAAGAAGGTGGAGCATTTTTATCAGTATATGCTCAAAACCCAGATTTATTAAAAGATGTTGACCCTGAGAAAGTTGCTAACTTTCAAAAAGCTTCTGGAAAGGCTTTAAAAGAGTGGCGTTCTTATACGCTAACAGATAAATGTAAATGGAGTATAGTTTCTGTACCAACAAAAGATTGGGCAAAAAAAGTATTTCCAAATTTATCAGAAAACGAAGCAGTAGATAAGTTATGGGATACCATATTTAAGTGTTCAAGAGTTGATGGACAAGACCCTATAAAAGCATGGAAAGAACATAATGAAAATCTAAAGTCTAAAATGGATTTTTTAAATGAAAGTAATTTCAAAACTTTAAAGTATAAATCTTCAAAAACTAATTTAACTTTGGATTTACCAAAAGGTCATATTTGGTTGAGCGGAGCATCTAAAGACCCTAATGGAGTAAGCTTTAATCCTAACATTCCAACTGAAGAGATTTTTGGAATGCCACACAAGTTTAAAGTCAATGGAACTGTTTACAGCACTAAACCTCTTGTTTATGGAGGAAATATAATTGATAATTTCTTTTTGACATTCAAAGATGGTAAAATAGTAGATTTCTCTGCTGAAAAGGGATTGGAAACATTAAAGAAACTTATTGAAACAGATGAAGGTTCTCATTATCTAGGAGAGGTTGCTCTTGTTCCATATAACTCTCCAATATCTGATACAAATATTATTTTTTATAATACTTTATATGATGAAAATGCTTCTTGCCACTTTGCAATTGGTTCTGCTTATAAGACTTGCTTAGATGGTGGAAATGATTTGAAAGATGAAGAATTGGATGAACATGGAGTAAATGATAGTCTAACACATGTTGACTTTATGGTTGGCTCTTCAGACATGGATATTGTCGGAGAAACTCATGATGGAAAACATATACAGATTTTCAAAAATGGCAATTGGGCTTTTTAACTTATTTTTATACTAAAAAGGGCTGACGGAAGTTATACCAGACTTCCCAGCCCTTTTTAATGTTGATGATAAATATTTTTTTATATTAATTAATCTCATTATTATAGATTAATTCCTATTATTTTGGATATAAGTTTCTAAAACTTATATCTATATTATATATAAAATATCCTGTTTAGTAAAACCTTTATTTTAATTTCCATGCTAAAAATTTAACTTTGCTATCTCAACAGCAGATTTTGCATCTTTTGAATAATAGTCAGCTCCCATTTCCTCAGCATATTCCTCTGTCAAAACTGCACCACCTACAAATACCTTTGCATTTATTTCATTATCTCTTAATGCTTGAATTGTATCTTTCATACTTTGAACAGTTGTAGTCATAAGTGCACTCAATCCCACTAACTTTATATTTCTTTTTTTAGCAACCTCTACTACTTCTTCAATTGGAACATCTTTTCCTAGGTCTATAACTTCATATCCATAATTCTCTAGCATTATTTTTACTATATTTTTTCCAATATCATGAATATCCCCTTTTACTGTAGCAACTATTATTTTTCCTTTAGATACATTGTCACTACTTCTACTTAGTAAGGTTTCTTTTATTGTATTTAGTGAAGTTTTTACTGTTTCTGCTGATTGAATCAGTTGTGGTAAAAAGATGTCTCCACTATCGTATTTCTTTCCTACTCTATCAAGAGCTGGAATTAAAATTTTATCTAATATATAATTTTCATCCTTCTCTTTTAAAAGATTCAATGTTACATTTTTGGCTTCTTCTTTTAATCCTCTTTCAACTAAAACATCTAGTGACAAATCTTTATTAGCTTTAACAGTGGAATCAGACTGTTTTGAATTATTTATATTGCTATATTGATTTATGTAATTTATACATCCTTTATCTGTATTATTTAAGATTCTAAAAGAA
Organism: Clostridioides sp. ZZV14-6153; assembly: GCF_020657855.1. Lineage (NCBI taxonomy): Bacteria > Bacillati > Bacillota > Clostridia > Peptostreptococcales > Peptostreptococcaceae > Clostridioides > Clostridioides sp. ZZV14-6153. The sequence goes on from NZ_JAGWCZ010000020.1 coordinate 14,095, forward strand.
TTAACAGCCTCCATCATGCTATATTCGTTTGGATTTATAATTGCTAAGTCAAGCCCAGCTCCTAAAGCTAGTGTTAAAAAAGAGGCATTAAGTGCTTTTCTATTTGGAAGTCCAAATGAAATATTTGAAACCCCTAGTATAGTTTTTACCCCTAATGTCTTAACCATTGTTATGGCCTTTATAGTTTCTATTGCTTCCTCTTGTTGAGCTGAAACAGTTAGTGATAAACAATCTATAAATATATCTTTTGGTTTTATTCCATAAGAAACTGCTCTATCAACTATTTTTTTTGCTATTTCAAATCTTTCCTCAGCTTTTTTTGGTATACCTTTTTCGTCTAATGCAAGACCAACCACACATGCACCATACTTTTTAACTATTGGTAATATACTTTCTAAAGACTCTTCTTTGCCGTTTACAGAGTTTACGATTGTTCTACCATTATAATATCTAAGACCTTGTTCTAAAGCCTCTACATCGGAAGAATCGACTTGTAATGGTGTGTCTACTACTGCTTGAATCTCTTTTATTAACTTTGGCATTAATTTCTTTTCATCTATTTCTGGCAAACCAACATTCACACCTAATATTTGTGCCCCAGCACTTACTTGTTCTAGCCCTAAATTTATTGCATAATCTAAATTTTCATTTTTTAAAGCTTCTTGTAAAGATTTTCTACCTGTTGGATTTAATCTTTCTCCGACAACTGTAGGCGATTCTACTTCCACAAATTTTGATGGCGAACAAACTACACACTTATCAATCTTTTCGGTACTTCCCTTTTTAACAGAACTTATATTTTCAGATATTTCTTTTATAAAGCTTGGATTTGTGCCACAACATCCGCCTATTATAGTTGCTCCAGCTTCAACAAATTTTTTGACTCCCTCAAAAAATTCCTTTGCATCAACATCATATATAGCTTCTCCATCAACTATATTTGGTAAACCTGCATTTGCTTGAACCATTACAGGTATTGAAGCTCTTGACACGATTTTTTTTACTATTGGTAAAAGTTGTTTAGGACCTAATGAACAGTTTACTCCTATTGCGTCAACCCCCAGCCCTTCTATTGTAGCAACCATACTTTCTGGCATACATCCAGTAAAACTTCTCCCACTCTCATCAAATGTCATAGTACAGAAAACAGGTAAATCAGAATTCTCCTTAGCCGCTAAAACAGCAGCTTTAGCTTCATATAAGTCCATCATAGTCTCTATTACTATTACATCAGCTCCAGATTTAACACCCTGTAATACTTGTCTTTTAAATATCTCATATGCTCTGTCAAAGCTTAAAGTTCCCATAGGCTCTAACATTTCTCCTATAGGACCAATATCTAGTGCTACATATCTAGGTTTAGTGTTATCTACATTTTCTATAGCTTTTCTAGCCACTAAAATGGCATTGTCGATAACTTTTTCTACTGTATATTCACTATCTAATTTTAATTCATTACACCCAAAAGTATTTGTAAGAATTACATTTGAGCCTGCCTCTAAATATGATGTATGTATCTCTATAAGTTTTTCTGGATTTTGAAGACCAAATACTTCTGGATTTTCACCTATTTTTAACCCCTTTTGTTGAAGCATTGTTCCCATTGCACCATCAAATATTAATATATTATCCTTTAGATATTGTCTTATTTCCACAAGAATTCGCTCCTTTTCTATATGTACAATTTCTGTAGTTTTTACAATTTTCACACGATTTTTCTTTCTTTGATTTATCTATTTTTAAATTAGAAATGCCTATAATAGCTACTACTGATTTTCTTGGTATCATAATCCCATTTGATGTAATTGTGAGTCCTATTTGTTTTTGAGCATTTAAAACATTTAATATATCTATATTTTTCTCTATTGGTAAGTCCCCATATCCTGGGCTATATCGCATAGTTATAAATTTGTTTTGTTCTAAAAAAACCTTTTCTATGTTGTTTTGAACAATATCACATACTTCTTCTATTGCTGTTGTTCCACATGAATCAATTATTAGTCCTTTTGTTAAATCTGAGTAAGAGTATCTTTTTATTTCCTTTTCTACTTCTATTCCCAAAGTCGCTGCCATAATTACACATTCATCACAGTTTTTTAGAAGTTCATATATATCCTTACTCTTTAAAGTTAAATTTGTTCCCTCTAGTTCTACAATCTTATCTTTATTTATTTTGATAGGATAAATCCTAGATATATATCTAGGATTTATCTTGTTTTTGGCTGTTTCTATACATTCATCAATAGTTTCTTTAAGTTCTTTATCTATTTCTTGTCCTTTATATTGTAAATACCTTAAAACTTCACTTTGATTTATGCTTATACTTTCTCTTTCAATTAAATTATTCTCCATATATATTAAGAGAAAATCCTTTATCTAAAACATCTTTTGCATATTCTTTTGCTCCAAATAAAGATAAGTCTCTATAATTTCCACATTCTAAAGCTGTAGCAGCTGGCATTTTATCAGATTCAATTACTTTCTTTAATGCCTTTTCTAAACCATCTTTAACTGTCTTAGCATCTACATCTCCCCATAATATTAAATAAAATCCTGTTCTGCATCCCATTGGAGATAAGTCTATCACACCATCTAATGTCTCTCTTAAATAAGTTGCTAGTAAATGTTCTAAACCATGCATAGCAGCAGTTCCAAAGCTTTCTACATTTGGTTGTAAAAATCTCAAGTCAAATTTACTTATTTTATCTCCTTTAACTCCATCAAGTACACTGCACTTTCTCACAAAAGGAGCTTTAACTTTTGTATGGTCTAATTTAAAACTTTCTACTTTTTCCATTTTTGAATCCTCCATTATCACTTAAAAATTTGTTACTTTAAATCTATAAAAAAACTCTCCCTATCCACTATTGATAAGAAGAGTATATTATTTCCAATCATCTCATCGTTGTTAGCAGGACCACCTAATAAAAGGTTGGTATAGGTTCACTGAGCTAACTCTCTCCCCTAATTCTTGATAAGTATCTTATTAAACTGACTTAAATTATATATTACTTTTTTATTTTTGTAAACACTTTATGCTATAAATATTTGTGCATCTAAATCATACTTTTATCTTATTGCACAGTTTCTTGTATTATTGGTAGCTGTACCTCAAATACAGTTTGATGTATATTACTTGAAACAGTAATTTCCCCACCATGTAAATTCACAATATTTTTTGTAATTGCAAGACCTAATCCAGAACCTCCATCATTGCTATTTCTTGATTTTTCAACTCTATAGAATCTATCAAATATATTTGGTAAATCTAATACTGGAATGGGTTCTCCATAATTTATAACTTTTGCAATCGCCATATTTCCTTTTTTGGCAGTTACTATATCTACATAAATTCCTTCTTTTCCATATTTCATAGCATTGGTTATAAGATTTTCAAAAGCTCTCACCAATTTATTTGGGTCAGCATTTATAATTAATTTTTCTTCATTGAAGTTAACTCTACTAACCATAAATTCTTTTTTAAAATAAAATCCAAGTTGAGATACTATTTGACTTAATAGTTCTACCAAGTTTATATCTATTTTTTTTAATCTTATTGTATTATTTTGCATTTTTGTAAGTTCAAATAAATCATTTATAAGTATATTTAAACTTTTTGATTTCTCATATGCAATATTAACATAATACATCAACTGAACTTCATCTTTATACTTACCATCTTCTATCAATCCCAGATAACCCATTATTGAGGTTAAAGGAGTTCTTAAGTCATGCGAAACATTTGTTATTAAATCCGTTTTAGTCTGTTGAGCTTGTCTTTCTTCAACAGTTATATTTCTAAGTTGATAAACTATACTATTGATTTTATTTGCAAGTTCATCAATCTCATCAATTTTTTTATCACTTAATCCATTTGACTCATACTCAATATCTATACTTTTTTCTAAATCGCCTTCCTCCATTGAGTTTACAGCGTCCATGATAATTTCTAGTTTTTTATTTTTGTTATCAGTATCTTTTAGAAAATTTACAAGTTTTTTATTTCTCTTGTATGACATTAATGAATAAATTGATAATGATGCTGTCAGAAATAAAACAGAATATAATGTACTGTCTCCTATAACAGCTCTAATGTCTCTTAAACTACGCATAAGGTAATTAATCGTAGATAAAGTAGTTCTAATATATAATATCTTTATTATATATACACTTGTTAACATAATCATTAGGGTTATAATACAACTTATTATAAAGTCTACTATAGGGCGAAACATATAATTTAATACACTCTTATTTTTCAATTTTATATCCTACCCCCCATACAGTATGAATTATTTTTTCTCCATCTGTATACTTTTCAATTTTATCTCTTATCCTACTCATATGAACCATTACAGTATTGTTAGATTGGTAGTATTGTTCTTTCCACACTTTTTCAAATATCTCTTCTGTACTATATACTCTACCTCTATTATTTGCTAGTAAATACAAGATATCAAATTCTCTTGATGTCAAAAATATATCCTTGCCAGCTACTGTTACACTATGTTTTTCCTTATCTATTAACACCACTCCTACTTCTATGACATCTTTATTTTCTTTGTCAGTACCACTAAAATAATACGCTCTTCTAAGTAATGCTTTTACTCTCACAGTAAGTTCAAGTGGATTAAATGGCTTTGTTAGATAGTCATCTGCACCCGTCATTATTCCTTGTATCTTGTCCATATCCTCTGATTTTGCACTCAGCATAAGTATTGGTATATTTAAACTTTCTCTAACTTTTCTACAAACTGCTATCCCATCCATCTTTGGCATCATTATATCCAATACCATCAGATGAATATTTTCTTTTTTTAAAATATCTAAAGCTTCTTGTCCATCTTTAGCTTTAATTACATTATATCCATCATTTAAAAGATATATCTCTACAAGGTCTCTTATTTCCTTTTCATCATCCACAACAAGAATTGTATCTTTCACTTTTTCACGTCCTAACTTACTTTAATATAGTTCTTACTCATCTAAAATTATACTATACTTAAAGTAGTCTAATCTATCAAATTTATTTATATTACATTTAGTAATATTATACAATTTATGTTATGTTGTTTTATTATTTGCTTTGTAAATATTCTTCCAAAGTTAACCCTTTTGAATAAATTTCCTCAGCGACATCCTTACCCACATATCTAATGTGCCATGGCTCATATGCTGTACCTGTTATATCTTCTTTACCTTTAGGATATCTTATTATAAATCCAAATTTATGAGCATTTTCTGCCAACCATATGGCTTCTTTTGTGCTTCCAACAAACCATCTTTCTGGATTTGTCAAGTCAATACACAGTCCAGATTGATGTTCACTATGTCCAGGTTTTGCTACATATGCATCGGCTTTTTCCTGACCTTGAGAATTTACTCTTCTTGTATAAGTATCTTGTTGAGTATCATAAGACCGATATGCTGAAGACCCTAAAAACTGTATTCCTTCTTCATTAGCTTGTCTAACTAAGTCTTCTACTGCTTTTGCAGGTTCTCCTGCCATTTGTTTTTCCTCTTCAGTAGCTTCTGGAACAAACTCTATATTTACTTTAGTAATATCTTTTGGCATATAATCTTTACTAAGTTCATTTGTCTTGTTTACCAATAATATATTATCTGCTATACTATTTGAGTGATTTTTTTTCTGAGAATTTGCTTCAACATCTTCTGATGAAGCAAATTGAGCAGTTCCAGTCAGTTCTTCATCTTTCAGAATTTTATCTTTAACTATAAACATACTTATAAATACTACTACTATAATGGCTAACATCAATTTTAATTTTTTCATGGTTAAATCGTCTCCTTTGTTATGTTTGTTAATGTTAATTTTAGAGTATAAGTTTTAAGTATTTTATAAGTAAACCTTAAGTTATTCTTAAGTTTATATTTTCAAATAAAGGATGGTGCTAAAAATGTCTATGCAAAAACTTCTTAGTAAAGCCCGTAAGGCTATACAAGACTTTGATATGATACAAGAAAATGATAAAATTGCAGTTGGTCTTTCTGGTGGAAAAGATAGTTTGACATTACTTCATATACTTAAAAATTATCAACGATTTTCTCCACAAAAGTTTGAATTAATAGCTGTAACACTAAATACTGGTGGAATTGATAACTCCCCATTAAATAAGTTATGCGAGGAAATAAATGTACCTTTTTATGAATTTAAAACTAATATAAAAGAAATCGTATTTGATATAAGAAAAGAAAAAAATCCTTGTGCATTATGTGCTAATTTAAGAAGAGGTGCTTTAAATGACAACGCAAAGAAACTTGGGTGCAACAAAGTAGCTCTAGGACACCATAAGGATGATGCTATTGAGACATTTTTAATGTCTATGTTTTATGAAGGAAGAGTTAATTGTTTTTCACCAAAGACATATCTAGATAGACAAGATTTAACTGTTATAAGACCTATGATTTACATAGAAGAATATATGACTAAGAAGATTTCAAAGGAGTGTAACTATCCTATCATAGCAAATCCATGTCCTGCAAATGGCCATACTAGGAGAGAATACATAAAAAATCTTATTGCTAATTTAAATAAAGAAATGCCAGATTTTAAAAGGAATGTATTTGGAGCTTTAAATAATTCAGAAAAACTTTTTATATGGGATAAAGAAAAGATAAAAAATATTTATTTAAAATAATTTAAATATAACATTAAATCGCTTTCATACATTGTATAAAAATTAATATCTTTATATAAAGAAATGCAAGATTGTATTAATTATAAATACTCTCTATTTATAATTGACACAATCTTGCTATATTATAATCTTTTATATTTTTATTATTTTTTATATCTATATTTTAATAGTTATTAATATTATTATCGATTCTAATAAATGTATTAACTATAACTTAAACTTTTTATATTCTTAACTCAATTTATTCTTAAAATTTCTATCCCTCTATATTTCATAAAAACAATATTCTATACTAGATTAGAATATTAAATTCGACTATCTCTGGTACATTAAAAAATCTAAACGGCAACTTTGTACTTCCAAGACCAGAACTCACATATAGATGATTTCCTTTTATATCATAAAATCCTTTAGTGTATTTCCTTCCATATGGAGGAGTGACTAAAGCTCCCTTGAAAGGCAATCTTATTTGACCGCCATGACTATGTCCAGATAAAACTAAATTCATGGTATCTTTACTGAGCATATCTACCAAATCTGGTTCATGTGCTAGCAATAAATTAAAACTATTATAATCAGTTTTACTTTCCAAATCTTGTATATTTGGGTTACCATTTAATATCTCATCAGCTCCAAGTATATTAATATACTTATTGTCTTCAAGTTTTATTTTCTTATTTTCATTAACTAAAAGATGAAAGTTAGAATTTTTCATAATTTGTCTATAATACCTAGGAAGTTCATACATATAATCATGATTACCAAATACTGAAAATTTTCCTAACCTTGCATTCATACTAGATAAAATCTTTGTAATTTCATCTATATCTGGATTTTTATTAGAATAATCAATTAAATCTCCAGTAAATACTAATATATCTGGATTTAAGGCATTCACCTTATTAGCTACTTTTTTGAGTTTATTAGTTGAATAAAAACTGCCTATTTGAGTATCTGAAATCTGAACTACTTTTATAGTCTCGTTCTCATTTTTTACTATATTTTCTTTAATCATGTTTCCATCTTCATTTATATTATATGTTTTCACAATTAATAGACTCGGTTCTATTGCAACTGAGTATATAAAAATTAAAACAAATATCAATATAAAAAATTTTAAAAAACGTTTTGTCTTTAATTTCAAAGTATCTACCTACTTATTTATTATATTAAACTATTTGAATTACAGACTCAACTTTGTCCATTTTTCTATCGTGTAATTTTGGCTTATTAGCTAAAAACCATTTATATGTTCTTGTAAGACCTTCTTTTAATAAAATATTTGGTATATAAAGACCATGTTCAATAAGCTTATTTATATCTAGATTAAAGTCTATATTCCTAAATGGGAAGTAAGTTCTCTCTCTAAACTCAACTTTTTCCATGTCTACATATTTTATAATAGGTTCCTTCCCAATAACTTCTCCACATGTATATATAAGTTCATCCCAAGATATTAACTGTGGATTTGTTACATTATACGCTTCTCTTACATGAGAATTTTTCATTACACTTTCTAGCACTTTTACTAAATCCCCAATATATATAAATTGATTGCTTACTTGTTTTCCTTTAGGTACTGGTATTTTTTCGTTTTTTTCTATTTTTTCAAAGAAATAATATTCTCTATACAAATTATTATTTTCCCCATATATATAAGTTGGCCTAATAATTATATATGGTATAGAGCTATTTATAACAAAATCTTCTGTTTCTTTTTTGTTAAGTCCATATTTACCCCAATTTTCATTTTCACCTTTTTCATTATCTTCTTTTACATTTCTTCCACTATCTTTGTATACGGCTCCTGCTGACAATACTATGTATTTTTTTAAATTATCTAAGTTTACAAAATCAATAAGATTACCAACATCCTCTTTTGTATATGCTGTCATATCATATATGTAATCATACTGTCTTCCATTGATAATGTTTTCCATATCTTTGCGTACTTTTCTATCGCAAATTAAGTGCTCTCTAAAACCTTTATAATCTATTTCCTTTTTACCATTCGTAAGTATATCTATTTGATACCCACATTTAATTAAACGCTTAGCAAGTGCAGAACCTATAAAGTCGCTTCCACCCATGATTAAAATAGATTTCATTTCAAGTGCATCCTCCTCTTTTTTAAATGGCTTCCTTAATTATAATATCATATTTTTAAATATGCTACACCATTTTGTATTGTTTTTGTCTATAAAAGATATTTATAGCAAAATATCTTTTATAGATTTAACACTTTCGACAATATAAGTAGGATTACTTTTACTAATCTCATCAAAAGAGCCATATCCATACAATACACCTATAGAATCTACACCTATTTTATTAGCTCCAATTATATCGTATTTTCTATCGCCAATCATAATGACCTTATCTTTATCTGTTACATCACACAAATCTAACACATATTCTATAACTTCATTTTTATTTACTCTTGTACCATCAAGATTACTGCCTGCGATATATTTAAAATATCTATCTATACCAAAATATTTAAGTATGGTTTCTGCAAAAACTGTTGGTTTAGAAGTAGCCAATAATAATGTTTTTCCATTTTCATAAAGTATTTTTAAAGTCTCTTTTATATCTTTATAAATTTTATTTTCAAATATTCCTCTGTCAGAAAAGTATTCTCTATACTTTTCAACAGCTTCTGTTGCCTTTTCATCTTCAAATTTATAATAGTCTTTAAAAGTAGCATGTAGGGGTGGCCCTATAAATTGTTCTAAGTTATCCAATTCTTCTTCTATCCCAAAACTACTTAAAGAATATTGAATAGACTTTGTTATTCCTTCTTTAGGGTCTGTAAGTGTTCCATCCAGGTCAAATAACACTATTTCATAATTTTTTTTCATATTTAAATCCTCCACTTTTTATAAAAATAATACTTTATCTTTTGAGTTTATCTATTTTAAAAAGCTATAGTAATAGAATCTTAATCTAATACTATAGCTTAAATAATAATCAAATCTTATATGTTGTCTTTAAACTAAATTTAAACAGTTTTATTTAACTGTTATAGCTGAAACTGGACATCCTTCTTCTGCTTCTTTACATAAATCCTGTAATTCTGCTGGTATTTCTCCTTCAATTGCAACTGAATGACCTTCATCACTCATACTAAAAACGTCTGGACATGTTCCTATACACGCTCCACAAGCTACACATACATCCTTATCAACAAATGCTTTCATACTAAAATACCTCCCCTAAAATTATAATTATTGTTCCTTACATATTTATCCAATATATACTAATTTAAACATATTTTTCCTTTTTTATCAATATGACTTAATTTATTACAGTCCCATCATACCAATGTCTATAAACTTCACTACTTTTCATCCATGATTTTATAGTATATTGTAAGCTCAATTTTTTATTTAGCATTAGTTCATTATTATTATAATCTGTTATAATTTCTTTACTATCATCTATTGTAAATATTGTAAAATCGCCTTCTCCACCAACTTTTATCCTACCTTGACTTCCTTGCAAATTAAAAACTTTTGTTGGATATTCAGTTACTTTTTCTATACATTTTTCTAGAGGTATACCAAGTTCCATAATTTTATTTACAACATTTAAAAGAGAATAATGTATATCTTTCATATTTTTTATATGCATATCTGTACTTATTAAATCTGGCTCTAATCCTTGATTTACTGCTTTTTTAAAGACTTCAAAGTCAAACTGTTCTAACCCATGACATACATCAAATAATACACCTCTATCTTTTGCATTTAATACAGATTCTCTCAAGCCACCAGATTCATTAAATATTCCATTTGTGCTATTTCCATATACAGGTGTAACTATATCTCCCTTTCCTAAAATATTCATTACTTCATCTATATATGATGGATACTCCCCTATATATACCACTAATGGTAAATTTAATTTTTCTGCAATTTGTTTTGACTTTTTAATTATATCTATACCATCTGTACTAGATTGAAATTTACTTGCTTTTACTTTTATACCCTTTATCTTTTCCATATTTTTTTCTACAATGGACTCAATGTTATCAAAATTTATAACATCTAAAGATGTTGATTCATTCAATATATTTAATCCCTCATTAGTTACATTTAAAAATGAATATACTTCAGTCTTACATTCATCCATATATTTTTTCTTAAAATCGTAGTAATTTACAGGACCTGCTGTACCTCCATCAAATATAACTGTTGAACCTTTTTCAATTCCAATTGAATCAGAATCCATACCTGTAGGTAATTTTCTCTTATAACAATGGGTATGAACATCTATAAATCCAGGAGAAATATACATGTTATTAGCATTTATTATCTCAAACTCTTTGTTTATGAGTATTTTTTCTTTTCTTATCATTTCTTTAAGATTTAATCCAATATCATATATCTTTCCATGTAAAACTAAGATATCTCTTTTTTCAAATTTGATACCATCCTTTGGAGATATTATTGTCCCATTCCTTATAAGTAAGTTTTTCATTTATTCCACATCCTAATTACAGTATAATTTCTCTAATAGTTTTTTCTTACATAAAGAAAATAAGTCTAAAAATAAAAATATTCTAGACTTATTCATTATATTATACTATATTAATTATATTAAATTAAATAAAAACTTGGACTTACTTTAAAAAACAATTTAGTATTTGTTGTTCTGCTTCTTCTTCTGTAAGGCCTAATGTCATCATCTTTAAAATTTGGTCTCCTGCAATCTTTCCAATTGCTGCTTCATGTACTAAAAGAGCATCTGGATGATTTGCAGCAATTTCAGGTATCGCACTAATTTGAGAATTGCCCATAATTATTGAGTCACATTGAACATGTGCAGAACAAAGAGAATCCCCAATAACACAAGGATTAAACTTTTGTTTAGAGTTATCTTGACCAACTGTACGAGAAATTACTTGAGCAGAAGAATTTTCACCTTCCAATATAACCTTCATATTAGATTCTGCAACTTGATTTCCATGAGTTAACAACTTTTCAAATACAACTATCTTTGCTCCTTTACCTAAAGTAGCATCCATTTCTCTTTTAGTTGAATCAACACCTTTAATCTGAATTGTTTCCATTTCACAATATGAATCTTCGCCCATATTAACAATCGTAACTGGATTTAAAATTCTTTTTCCTTCTCCATCACCTTCGCCATAATGTTTTTCCACATATTTTAGACGAGCTCCTTTATGTAAGAAGAATCTATGTATTCCATTGTGTTCACTGTCATCATTACCACAATTATGTATACCACAACCAGCAATTATAACAACATCCGCATTTTCTCCAATTTCAAAATCATTATAAACCATGTCTTGTACACCAGCTTCTGTTACTATTACTGGTATATGAACATTTTCTCCTTTAGTATTTGGTTTTACTATAATATCAATTCCAGGTTTATCAGTCTTTGGAGCTATAGTTACATTTTCAGTTGAATGTCTTTCTATACCTTGTCCATTTTTACGTATATTGTATGCTCCTAATGGAGTTCCGCGAAGTTCAGCAACTTTTTCTAAAAGATTTAAGTCTATTTTGTTCATTTAATTTGCCTTCCTTTCTAATTAATTCATATCTTTCATTAATTCACAATTTGAATTAACTTGGCACATGATTTCAGGTAATATAGCATCTTTTGTTCCATGGCTTTTTACTGAACCATCTTGTAAAACAATTATTTCATCAGCTAACTCTAATATTCTTTCTTGGTGAGAAATTATGATTATAGTTTGGTCAGATTCCCCATGAATTTTCTTAAAACTTTCATTAAGCTTTCCAAAACTCCAAAGGTCTATACCTGCTTCAGGTTCGTCAAATATAGAAACCTTTAAATCTCTAGCAAAAAGAGTTGCTATCTCGATTCTTTTCATTTCCCCTCCAGAAAGAGAGTTATCAACTTCACGATTTAAATAATCTTTTGAACACAATCCAACATCTGTAAGATATTGACAACACACATCAGTAGACAATGGTTTTCCATGAGCAAGAGTAAGCAGGTTTTCAACTGTCATCCCTTTTATTCTTGGTGGTTGTTGAAATGCGTATCCTATTCCTTTTTTTGCTCTTTCTGTGATACTAAGATTAGTTATATCTTCTCCATCTAAAAGTATTTGACCACTAGTGGCTTTTTCAATTCCCATAATAAGCTTAGCAATTGTGGATTTTCCTCCACCATTTGGACCTGTGATAACAATAAGTTTGCCTTTTTCAAATGAAAGGCTAACATCATTTATTATTCCTAGCTCCTCATTGTTAGACTCGACATTAAAGGAAAGATTTTTTATTTCAAGCATAATACCCCTCTTTTCTGTAAAATATTACATTTATATCCATTCTTTTATTATATCAGTACTTTTTATATCTCAGCAACTCTAAGGGATAAAATATATATTAAATATAAAACAAATTTATTAAAAAATAAAAAAGATGAGTTTTTCTAACTCATCTTTAAAAATCAGTATTATTTAATTATATATGTATCTAAAAATTAACCTTCTATATACTCTAGTATTATTTTTTGATTATCTTTTAACATAATTTCTTCTTTTTTAGATTCAATCCCATTCTTTTTTATTTTTACTTCAGCTACAAAAGCGTCATTACCCTCAACCATTTCTAATAATTCATACGCTTTTTTACGTCCTATTTTAGTTGCTATATCTTTTAGCACTGCCATTTTCTTAAACATTTCATCACCTCTACTCAAATTTTACAATTGATTTTTAACTATATAATTATAGTTTAATACTAAATTATAATTATTATTGTCTCTAATTATATCAGATATTGAGTAAATTTAACACTTTGCAAAATTATTTATCCTCTCTGACTAAGTAAGAATTTCCATCTTGGTCTTTAAAAGAAAACATTCTTCCATAAGGCATCTCCATTAATTCTCCTACTTCAACTTTATTCTTTGCCATCTGTTCATAAGTTCCATTAATATCTCTTGTACTTAAAATTATTGATGGATGCGATAAACTTACATCTTGATTTTGCTTCATCATCAAATTTTTATCATACAATACAAATGTTGTAAATTCATTTTTACTTGGTGCTACTTCCACCCATTTCATATTTGGACCCATTTCTTTTTCATAAGTTACCACAAAGTTTAATTTTTCTGTCCAAAACAATTTTGCATCCTCTTGATTATTTACATAGAGAGTTATTTTTCCTATTTTATTTATCATAAAAATACCCACCTTTATTATTAAATAAATATCTAATATTTTTTATATTTAATAATATACCCATATATATTATTTTCTATAGATATATACTTATAATATTTATCGCCAAATTATGTAATTCTATACAATATATAATTTATAGTATCCATATAATTATAGCCTTAATTTACATATTTTAATTTTTCTATATATCATACTTATAATTATGATATTCTCTAAATAAAAAATCACTTTTAAATAGAATTTACTATCTAAAAGTGATTTTTTATATTCTATGCAACTTTATGTTTTAGCCACTTCGTTCCTCTTAATCTCAAACAATATAAGGTTCCTCTAACAAGCCAATCTGTATACATACCTATCCAAATTCCTAGCACTCCAAATTCTAATACAACCCCTAATACGTAGCCTGTAAAAATCCTAAAAATCCACATTCCTATTACAGCTGTCATCATTGTATATCTAGTATCTCCAGCTCCTTTTAGACCTGCGGATAGTACAAAGGATATAGGCCATATTACCATAGCTAAACAATCACTTCGAATTAATTGTGTTGATACATCAATTACATTAGAGTTTTGAGTATACATGCTTGAAATCCATGGTGCAATTGGTATAAATATAGCACCTACTGCAAATAAACAAACTGTTGCAAATTTAGTTAGATATAACAAAGTGCTCTTAGCCCCTTTGATGTCTCCCCGTCCTATATATTGCCCCACCAAAGTCGTAGCAGACAGGGCTAATGCATTTCCAATTACATTTATAATAGATGCAATTGACATTCCTATTGCGTTTGATGCAATTGCTGATGTTCCCATAGTAACTATAAATACTTGAACAATCAATTTACCTGCATTAAAAAGTAATTGTTCAACCCCTGCTGGTATACCTATATTAAATATAGATTTTTGAGTTTCAACATCAATCTTAAATGGAAATATTTTACCTATAGATATAAATTCATTTCCTTTAAATAAAGCTCTTATAATAACTATACATCCAATTATTCTAGCTATGGCAATAGACATAGCTGCTCCTGTTATGCCATAAGAAGGTGTCTGTAAATTTATCCCTAAAGTATTTAAATCAACACCATATATAAGTATATATCCTAATGTTACATTTACTATATTCATAAACATAGTCACATACATAGGTTTCTTTACATCTCCACAACCCCTTAGAATACCATTTGCTATCTGCTGTGTTGCAATAAATGGATAGGTGAATAATGTAAACTCTATGTACAGTTTTGCATTTGATTTTACCAATTCTTCTGCTGAACCATAAAACAAATTGATTACACCTGTTCTAAAAATCCACATTAATATTGTTATTGTAAGTGATAATATTACACCAGATATTAATGCTTGCTTGATAGTTTCATTTACTTTTTCAGTATCTCTTTTTCCTATTTGTTGAGCTACAACAACAGTAGCACCAACAGATAGCGCAGCAAATACAGATATAAATATATTATTGATTGAATCAACCATTCCAACTGCAGATACAGCCTCTTCCCCAATATGACCTGCCATCATTGTATTAAATACCCCTAGAAGCATAACAAATGTCTGCTCTATCATTATAGGAATCGCTAATTTTATAACATTCTTCCTTATAAACATCCCTTTTCCTCTTTTCCATCTTTATATAAATTTAATTTTTAATTATTTTATCGAACTATGAATTGATACCATAAGGTTTAGAATTGTATTTTTAACGTTATAATATACTGTGTTCAAATAATATAAATCTTGTTTAATATCATTTGAACACAGTATATCTTTATAATTATCTTATGTTTATTATTTTTTATGGATACTAGATTTAAAATATTTATGAGTTAAATTAACCGATTAATATAGCTGGATATCAAATGCAATCACTGTATTTCGATAATATTGTACCACTATTATATAACAATAACAATAAACATATTTTTTATTAGCTTCATAAAATTTTTTGTAATGGACATGGTCATTTAAGTCACATCTACTAAAAACAAATTTATAAAATCTTATAATATATCTGTAACAAAATCACATCAATTTAAATATTGTATCTTATAGACTCTTTTTAGGATGTGATAATTTGGTTAATTTGAATGCTAATAATTTAAATGTAAATATGGTTTACCCTATTTCTGCCACAGCACCTATACGTTTCAGAAGATATACTGTTTCATACTTAGAAAACATGGAAAATATTTATTTAACTATAGCAACATACTTTGATACACTTGGTTTAGGTACAGTAAGTATTGACAAAGTTTATGGTCAATGGGCTTGGTTCATTGATAATATATATGACTTAAATCTATTTGTTTTTGTAGGAAACTATCCTTATCAAATTGCTAGAAATAGATATGATACCTTTGTTGATATTTTACCAGTAGCTATTACTTCTATTGTCAATGGAGATAGAATATTTTTAACTTCAAATCCTTGTTTGTTAAACTCAAAGATTACAGTTAGATTTATATCTAGCCATCCTACTCTTAATAGAACAGTTGATTATGGCAATATTAGAGATTTTATTTTTTAACAGTACAACATGATGTGCTCTTTAAAACAATATAACCCTTTAGATAATAATATTAATTTAACATAACGACCTTAGCTAGTACATCATGTTTAACTGTTACAAATTTATAATAACTTTTCTTATTAAATAGTATTTAAGTTTTTGGGTAGTTAATATATTTTACTTACCTATTTTTTCTGTTCTATATCCTATTTCTTTATTAGCTAATCTATAACCGTTGCATAATACTTATAATTTAATATAAAAACATATTAAAACTCATAAAATTATTTTTCTTCCCTATTCAACGTGTATGCTTTTGACAAATACTCTACTCACAAGTTCTAGTACACTCCAAGGGCGTAAATTCGGGTACAACGTACCCTACATATCAGCATTGTCTTTTAAGTGATTCTATGCTAATTTTTCATAGTTGGCTAAATTTATACTTGCATTTAAATCTCTATCAATTTCAAGTCCACACTCACATTTATAAATTCTATCACTCAATTTTAAGTTCTTTTTGATAGAACCACATTGACTGCATTTTTTACTTGAAGGGTAAAATCTATCTACTTTTACAAACTCAATTCCATTAAATTTACATTTATATTCCATTTGTCTTGTAAATTCAAAGAAACCTTGGTTTGCAACTGCTTTTGATAGGTAGATATTTTTCATCATTCCACCAACATTCAAGTCTTCCATTACTATTTTGCAAGGATATTTTTTAATGATACTGTTTGTGGTCTGATGCAAATGATTATTACGTATATTTGTAAGTTTTCTATGAATAAGTTTTATCTCTTTTTCAAGTTTTAAGATATTTTTGGTTTTCAAATACTTATTACCTTGCTTATTCATATCATATTTTCTTGAAACCTTACGTTGCAATCTTTTTAACCTCTTTTCAGTTTTTCTGACTTTGTGAGTTTTGTTGATATTTTTAAATACAGAGTTATCTGAACATATTGCAAGATTTTTAAGTCCTAAATCTACCCCAATCACTAAATCTTTATTTAAGCCGACTTGATTTTCGTCTACTTCAATTCCTATAGATATGTACCAATACTTACCATCATAGCTTATTCTAGGATTTGTAAATTTAGTATTTATTGGAAGTTGCTCACTTGTTTTAACTTTACCTATTTTAGCAAGTTGGATTATATTATTATCTTCTATCTTTAATTTACAAACATCATTGTAAAAAGATAATTTAGACTTTCTTTTACTTTTAAATTTTGGAAATCCTTTGTTTCCTTTTTGAAAAAAATTCTTAAAAGCTAGGTTCATATCTTTAACTGCTTGCTTAGGTATATCATTAGATACTTCACTTAAAAATTTTAATTTAGTTTTCTTTCTTTTAGTTATATGTTTTCTTAATCTCTGTTCTGATATAGTTTTTTTGAACATCTTATAATATCTGATTCTAAGACCTAAAGAATAATTATAACTAAATCTTGCTATGTTAGAACACTTAAAAAACATTTCTTCTTGTTCTTTAGTTGGGAGTAATCTAACTTTCTTCGCTTTTATCATTTTCTGCTAACTCCTTAATAATTCTTCTAGTTTTCTTTGCTCGTTTACCTTGTAACCTACAACTAAATACAGTAATTATCTGCACTAAATCTTCAACTAACTCTTCTTCATCTATTTTATTAGTACTATCTATAATTTCAATCTTAGTATTGTTATAGTTACAAATGTTTTCAAACAATTCAAATCCAAGTCTTAAAAGTCTATCTTTGTAAAGAATCACAACTTTTTCAACTTTATTAGACTGTATCATCTTTAGAAGTTTTTTAAGTCCTTTTTTATCATAATTTATCCCATTCCCAATATCTGTGATTATTTCAAATTGGTATCCTTTTGCTATCATATACATTCTCACATTTTCAATTTGCCTTGTTAAATCATCCTTTTGCTTATGAGAACTTACTCTACAATAACCAATCACTTTTCTATCTGATACTTCTACTGGATTTATTCCTAAATAATCATTAAGTTGTTCTTGAGAATAAAATCTTTTTCCATAATCTGATGTATGATGTGGCTTAAAAGTCCCTTTTTTATCCCAATTTCTAAGTGTTTGTTCAGTAACTCTAATTTTTTTAGCAAATTCACTTATTGAATAATATTTCATACTTCACACCTCCAATATGTTTATTATATCAAGGGTACAAAACATCAACAATATTATATTTATATGTTTTTATATGTTTTTATATTTAATATTATAAGTATTATGCTATTTACCATAGAACGCTACTTCTATGACACTATTTCGCTCACACTAATAGTCACTTCCTTTCAGAACGTGCATAGACTATTTCTTCACCTTCTCCATTACGTGTTAAGGGCGACCCGCTTCCAACTCCAATCACTTGAGTTGTACTCTCTTTCGAGATAGTCGTTTGACCTTCCTATTTCTAGGCTTGGCGACCAAACATCCATTGTATTAATACTTAGGCTCTCGCCATATATCATCCTAACTGTTGTTTCAGAATTTCTTCACATTCATAAGAGTTTGATTATCTCTTATTGTAGTCGTTAGGCTTTAGGAGTTACTGGTTTTCAAGTCGTGTCCTACGTATATTTCTACACGTACGAGGCTACAGTTTTACTTATAAAATATTGTAATATTTTATAAGTATTTACAAGTTTTTATAAACTGTTTCGTTACCTTCTTTTATCATCTCTTCTCTTGTTAATGCATTTCCTAACAAATTATCAATACTAAGTTGTTTTCTATCACTAAAATACTTATCTAACAATGACTCTTCTATATCTTCTTGAGATGCTAAATGTCCTTCATGCATTATATATTTTACATCGAAACCTTCTTTATTTAATATTTTTCCTAATAAAATACTTCTATGACATCTTATAGGCTCTTGCATTGCACCTAATAAAACTATTTTATAACCCATTTGACATCCCTTTTTTAATCTCTCTATTCCTTTTAAAAATATATCTTCCTTTATTACCTCTTCAAAATCTGCATAACCTTCTTGTGTATATACATCTTTATTAGTTCTTTTTGCCCCAAATTCCTTACCCATGTATATATATACAAATCCAGCCTTTCTTAGTGATTCATTGAATGTTTCTCTATTATACTGAATATTATATTTAGAATATGGAGTTTCTCTAATGTCAACTATACAATTTATATTATATTTTTTTATCATATTAATAAGCTTATCAAATGGATAATTTGAATGTCCTATTGCAAATATTTCCATACAATCACCTACTATTCTTAGAATTACTATTTTATACAATTGATACTCTATCTTACATATAAGCCTTATACACTGCAAATATACTTAACTATATCTATACTTCCATTTAACCCCATATATACATTGCTAAATAATCCATTTATTTCTAATCCTATTTCCAAATCCAACATATATATAGAGAGAGAAACTCTTTCTCTTAGTGCCAACTTCATAAGAGCATCAATTATATAATAATTATACCCTATTTCTTCAAAATCAAATAAGGTATCACTTAATTGTTCTAGATATGTCCTCTCCTTTTTACTTAGTGCTATTTTTATATGTTTTTTATTTTCACTTACAAAATATTCACTTGCAATTATTATTTCTTTATTGTAACTCATTATAATTAATAGTGCCCTTAAAAACTTATTTTCTTGTATAAAATACTTATCTTTTACTTTATCTAAATCCCAAAATACATCAAGGATACTATGTGGAGACTCTATATCCATCATTTTAGGAAAACTATCTATTTTAAAATACCTTTCATTTAGTATTATCTTGTCAGTTCTATCTAAATCTATATATGATAAAAATAAGGTCTATCTTTTTATTTAGACAGACCTTACTTAATTACTTATATATTATTTTAATTTATTATAAAATATGTTTCACAGGTATCTGGATTTCTGTTAACCATTCTTCTTCATTTTCTTTATTCCATATACCATCTATATAAGATTCCCTAAAATGCCCTATTACTTCATATTTATTATCTTGTATCCATTTAAATGCATCTGCATAAGTTTTTCCTAATGTTGAATATGGCCCATTATGCAATATACAAACTGCATTTTCAACTTCGTCTATTTCTTTAAATTTTAATAAATCCGTGTCTTCTTTTAGGTCATTTATCGCTTGACACATCTCAACATCCATATCTGTTTCTCTATATTCACCATCATGATATATATTGAAACAATAGTCTGGAACCATACATGTGCATCCTGATTTCATCATTTCTCCAGCCATTACGTTTGGAAACAAATTGAAAAGCTCATCATAATTCTTTAATACTTTTCTCATAGAAGCAATTTTAACTTTTGGTAGGGACTTAATAATTACATTATTCATATCGACTTCTCCTTTTAAGTTTTTAAGGTAATTACGTAGTTTAATAAGCTTATATTCTTCATTCCTCATTACATCTAATATATCTTTTTCTTTGTTTATTAAAATCTTTTCCACCTCTTCAGGCTTTTCTATTATTTCTTTTATTTCAACTAGTGATAGGCCCATTTGTTTTAAGGTGATTATTTGATGCAATTTTGGTAATTGTTCTGTTGTATAGTATCTGTATTTTGTAAATTCGTCTACGTATTCTGGTTCTAACAGCCCTATATCTTCATAATACCTTAGTGTCTTTGTAGTTATTTTATTTATTTTAGAAAACATTCCTATAGAAAACATCTCATCACCTGCGCATTAGATTTGATTAATTTAAGTTTAAACCTTACCCTTAGGTTAAAGTCAATATTAAATAAATTATAATTATATTAATTCTTCAATTCTGTCTCCACTTAATACTAAAGTATCCCCTCTTTTTATAACAGTTGACCCTTTAGGTACTAAAACCTGCTCTTTTCGTTTTATCATAACTATTAATATGTCCTCTGGTATATTAGAATCCATTATACTCTTGTCAGCCCACTTACTATCATCGTCTATATTTACTTCTATAAGTTTAGAACTAATTTCACCATCATAGTCATTAAATGTTTTTAATACAGGTGTATTATCATCAACCAAGTCTAACTTCCTTGCTACAGTTGGTATCAACGTACCTTGTAGTCCTACTGAAAGTAACGCTATGAAAAATATTATATGAAATATATCATTCTCTATGACTACTCCTTGAGTAACTGCATAAATTGCAAAAACTACTGACGCAGCACCTCTAAGACCTACCCATGATATAAACAATTTTTCTTTGTTTGAAAATTTAAATTTTGCTAGAGTTATAAATGTGGCTAATGGTCTTGCAATAATTATCATAAATATAGATATGGCTATTGCTATACCAAATACACTTGGTAGTTTTGAAGGGAAGGATAACAATCCTAACATAAAGAATAACATTATTTGCATAATCCATGAAATTCCATCAAAGAAATGAACTAGACTCCTTTTATGAGGTATCTTACTATTACCTATAATAATACCTGAAATATATACACTTAAATATCCATTTCCTCCAACATACTCACTAAGTGCATAAGAAAGTAACGCAATAGCTGTAATAAATATAGTATAAAATCCTTCTATTTCAAAATTTGAATTTCTCAAAATATAAACAGATAATTTTGCCAATATAAATCCTATTGCCAATCCAAAAGTTATTTGTTTTATTACCATTGGAATAATAAGTTCTACTCCAGAATTATTCATCAATGTCAAAATAATTAATGTTAACATATATGCTATTGGGTCATTACTTCCACTTTCAACTTCTAATAATGAAGCAAGAGAACCTTTTAAGTTTAGTTTTTGAGAACGTAATACAGCAAATACAGATGCAGCATCTGTTGAAGCTGCAATTGCTCCAATTAACAAACCTTCAAATAAACTAGTTCCTATTACCATGTAACAAAAGATACCTGTAACACCTGCTGTAATTATTACGCCTAATGAAGACATCAGTATAGAAGGTACTGCAACTGGTTTAGCCATGTTCCAGTTTGTTCCAAATCCTCCAAAAAACATTATAAATATCAATCCAATAGAACATAATTGCTTTGTTAACTCATAGTTATCAAAATAGATTCCTACCATTCCATCAGACCCAAATAACATGCCCAATAAGATAAAAATCAATAATATTGGTACTCCAAATTTATATAATACCTTGCTTGAGGTTATACAAATCAATAGCACTAATCCACTTATAATCATCAATTCTGTCATAGCATCATCTCCATTTCATATAAATTTTACAGATTAAATTATATCTGTAATTATACTGCTTCTTTAAGTATAAATATGATATAAGTTATATTGTACAAAGTGTAATTAAAATTTAACAATCTATTAAAAATTGAGTATTGTACTCAATTTTATATATTTACTTTAATTATATTCATTTAATCTTTATAGTTTGAATTTTATTTAATTAATATTTCATTTTTCAGTCGATTATTTAGTGTATTTCATATTTTTATAGTAAATTTACAGGTAACTATGAAATACATAATATTTAGATAAGTAATAAGAAACTAGCATGTAGTATTAGATACACTAGATATGAAATCTTCAAAATTTTATCATTGAAATATTTCTTTATATATATTATTGTATATTTCTTACAAATCATTGTCAATTTATTTTTCTCAAAAATAGAATAATTGCATAATCTTTTTTTAGATTATGCAATTTATAGATTTAATCCCAAAACTCCCTTATTACCTCTATAATTTCACTATATGGTAATAATGTAGCCTCCACTATTGACTTGTTTGTTTTTTCTAAATAATACTTAATCATATAGTAACCACAGGCATACCCTGCGCAATAAGGTAGTCCTACTGGAAAATATCCTTGCATTTTAGCTATATCATCACCATAAAGATATGATATTATATTTTGAAATCCAGTTTCCTTTAAGCCACTTTTAATTATTGGCTTTATATAGGTATTCAGTGTTTCAAGGTCAGTCTTACTAACCCAAGGTCCTACCATATCATCTCCAAACATCCATGTTGCAAAGTTTTCTGCAAGACCTTCATTTATCATCATTTCTTCCAAAGTTATGTCATTGCTCCATTTTATAAATTGAAATCGAATATTGTGATTACATTCATGCGCTAGTGCTACTGGTAACCTATTAATAGTGTACTCATTTGGAACTATTGATAAAAATATATATCCTGGAATTCCACCATCACCAAAATATCCATCACTTAATATTGTATAAGGGCTTTCTGGATTTGCTAATAATATTGAAAATTTATACTCCTCAGTATTCAATTTATATCCCTCTTTTATAAAAGACTTTAGGGAATTTTCAATAGTTTCTTTACACCTGTTCCAAAGCTTGTCATTAGATAAAATATTTATGCTATTTATTTGATTTTCATTAATATCTCTTGGAGATAAAACCCCCATCATATCACTTGCCATAATTACATCATATCCACCTTCTTGTTTTGCAGTGATTGGAACGTTTATACACTTCCATTTAAACTCAAAAGGTTTCATCAATTCATATCTGTATATATCCTCTTTCTTATTTATAGGTGCATTAATTATTTTTTTATATATTTTATCTGAGCGTACCTCTATAATATTCATTTTTATCATCTCCTTTAAAATAAAGTATATAGAATTACGTAGCGTCAATGTCAATATATAAACTTATACAAATAAATAAGAGAATCATTTAATTTCATATAATATGACTCTCTTGTTTATTTGTAATGTGATGGATTCGTATAATATTTTTAAACATTTATCTTTTTATTAGAATTAATTATGTTAAAGCAAGGATAATATTATCATCTAACTTAAATTCTATTTTAATGTTGTTAGAATAATATTGTTAGCTATTAGCATTAATTTTTTTGTATTAAATACTATATTCTTTTGGTGGCTCCCCTGAAAAATCTGAGATTACAGCCTTAGCATCCTCAAGATAAAAGATTTCAAAAGTAGGATTCTCTTCATTCTTATAGATTGATTTAACAAGCTCACTAGATTCAATTATTTTTTTCTTTATATCCTTATTATCTGAGAATATGACTTTTCCACATAGTCTTATCCAAGCAAATTCAGGAGTTGATGTAGTTATTTCTACATATGGACTTTTTTTAACTTGTTTAAATACATCTTTTTCATTACTTGTACAAAAATATAATTTCCCACATTCTTCAATCATAAATTGGAATGGGCGAACTTTTGGCTTTCCATCAGTTCCTATTGTTGCAAAATATTGAACTGGATTTTCCTTTAAAAACTTTACTACTTCATTCATTTCATCTACCCCCTAAAATAATTTGTTGTATTTTTTATTTCTTTAATAATATAATAAACTCATTAGTATCTACTGTATAGTAAGCACTTTAAAGTACTATAGTTACCTAATAGAAACTATTGGTATATTTCATTTTTAAATACTTATATATTTAAAATAAATTTTTATGCATATTACCTAAAATGATATAATACTTTAAAGAGGATTATTAAAGAAAGGATGTTATGATTTATGAAAAAAGATTTACCTGAATGTCCTGTAGAGATTACTTTACAACTCATCAGTAATCGATGGAAGGTATTAATTATACGAGAACTATTAGATGGTACTAAAAGGTTTGGTGAAATCAAAAAATCTATTGGAAACATAACTCAAAAAGTTTTAACATCAAACTTAAGGTCTATGGAAGAAAGTGATTTAGTAACTAGAAAAGTTTATCCAGAAGTTCCTCCAAAGGTAGAATATACCCTAACGGAAACTGGTTATAGTCTTGAACCAGTTCTAAATTCAATGCATGAATGGGGAAATGATTACAGACATAAAGTTATTAACAAATAAAAATAACCGTATCGCTTCACTATGATACGGTTATTTAAAATATTGTAAAATAAATATATTATTTTACAATTTGCACATTTTTAGTCTAATATACTTCAATTATATCTTTATAAGAATCTACCTAAATAAATAATTAGCTACTCTATTTATAAATCCATTTTTCTGCCAATAAATTACATCATCTACTAAAAATGGATTATCTGTAATTATACTATCTACATTTAAATTAATCATTTTTTTCATTAATTTACTACTATTAATAGTCCATACAAAAACTTGTTTTCCTTTTTGATGTATGTTATCTACTACTTTTTTGTTTATAAATGTGGACTCTATTCCATATATATCAACATAGTCCCAGTCATAAAAATTCCCATATGCAACTGCTGTTAAATAACAAGTTACCATATTGGGATTTAATTTTTTAACCCTCTTTAATACATTTTTATTCATTGATGCTACAACACATTGACTATCTAGTCTATTTGATTTAATTAGCTCTAATACTCTTTTTTCTACATCAGTTTTTTCATGACCATTAAACTTTATTTCTATTAGCAATTTTATTTTCCCCTTAGAATACTTCATTGCCTCATCAAGAGTTGGTATTTTCTCTCCAGCAAAATCTGACCTAAAATGACTTCCTGCATCATATGTCTTAATTTCATCATAATCTACTTCCCAAACATTTTTATCTACACCAGTGACTCTTTCAAAATTAGAATCATGAAATAAAATCAACTCTTCATCTTTAGTTTCTTGAACATCAATTTCAGCATATTCAGCTTGAGTTATAAAGGTTTCTTTAAATGCTGCTATAGTGTTTTCTGGAGCAACCAACGCTGAAACCCTGTGAGCCGTTGCTGTTGTGTTATAAAAAAATGAAGTATTAAATAAAATATCATTGTTTAAAGAGTACATCATTGACTCAATATGTAGGACAAATAAAATTACTACTATTTTCAAAGTAACTTTTAATACTGCCCCTATTGAGTTTTTTTGTTTTTCTAGATTCTTTTTATAGACACGAATGTCATTATATTCATAATAAAATGCAGAAATAAATCCAGTACTAATTATAAATATAGCTATTGATGAAATAAATGCTGCATAATCATTAAACATAATACATCTACTAATAAATATATCTTTTAAAAAGTTTGCATTGGTGTAATTTTTAGTCCATATTCCTATCAATATAATAATAACATGATAAATTATATACCCTATGACAGTAACTATTAGAGACAATCCTAAAGAATAAAGTATTAATTTTATTGCTTTTCCTTTTGTAAGGCTAGCACTTTTATTTCTTGCTTCTTTAAAACTATTTGTATTTAGAGTTACTTCATGTATACTAAAAATCCACCTAATAACTGATACATATAATATTAAAATTAAAACTATATAAATTATATTTAGAACAATATTAGAACTTATATAATCCAATATATATTCAGGAAGTTTTATTTTCCCTATAAAACCTGAGGTTAAGGCTATATTCGTTAATGGAACTATTAGTAATACAAACACAAATAATAATATATTTTTAGGATTCAATATGTTTATAGATTTTTTTAAGGATAATTTAATAAGTTTAAACAAAGTAATTTTTTCAGAAATTCGTGATTTATCAAAACAAATAATTACTGAAGTAAATTCAAAAAACATATAAAATGCCAATATTATAATTGACAGTATAGCTAATATTATTGATAGAGGATTCGTTAATATTTCTCCTATGTTATCAGTACTTAAATACACTATATTTGCACTTTTCATAGAACTACTTAATACAAATTTAATTGATGGTAATATAATCAACAAAGCTAATCCTTTATGAAATAACTCAAATAGAATTAATGTACTCCAGTTATATTTCACCAATTTTATAAAATTATTTAAAATTCTCTTTTTCATGATATCCCCTTAATCTTTTTATTATATTTTAACCTGTAAATAACTTAAATATATATTATCTTTTAATAATTTATAATTTAATATCTTACAAATTATTCTATTTACGACTATTCACAAATAAAAAAAGCACTTTCTTCTTCTTAAAAAAGTGCTTTCTACTATTAACTTGTATTTGCTTATATATTTAATATAGTACTAAATCTATACTAACCTAGTTTCATATGTAATATTGGATATGGATTCCCTTGCCCATCTATTTCAGACCTATCAAACTCTTTAAACCCTAAGTGAGTATAAAATCCCACTGCTTTTTTATTTTGTTCATTTACATCAACATATTTTATATTGTATTTATTTATGGCATATAATATTAGTTTTTTTCCAATACCATTACTCCTATATTCACCTTTTATAAATAACATTTCAATTTTATCTTTATCTATTCCCATAAAGGCTTTAATCATATTATCATCTTTTACACAAACCATAGTTTCTACTTGTGTCAAACCAATTTTAACTAATGGCTTCAAAGATTCAATATCTTTTTCTATTAAAAAATCATGTGTTGCTCTTACTGATGATTCCCAAACTTGTAACATCTCTTGAAATTCTTTTGCACTTCTTTGTTTCATTTCAAAAACTATTTCAGAACTCATAATAATCTCCTCTCCATAATTAATATTCTTTTTTATCAAAGATAGAAATTATAAAGGACTATGAAAGTTAATATCATAGTCCTCATTAAATTTAAATATTATCTCTAATACACTTTTATAATTTACATACTTACATTTAATAAATTTACTACAATAATTTACCTTAGTTTATACTAAAGGTGCTTCTATTTGAGTAGTAAAAAGGAATTTATGGCAGTGGCCATCATTAACAGTAGTATTTCCACATACTAAATGAACATGCTTATTAGTTCCTGGTATATTAATTGCTGGACCTGTTGTAACACATATCTTGTGGAAATGGTCAAGAAAATCTACATTATCATTTATTTTATGAACATGATTTGTTCCACCATTTATTGGTATAACTTCACCTGTAACTCCTGCAGCACGATGATTATGTCTATCGTCACATTCTTCTGCTAATTTAACACTTTCTGAGTATTCATGAACATGTGTCATTTCTTCATAGTCATTATAACACTTATTACATTTATTACATTTATTATATTTATAATCCTCATACATATAATCTTTTTCACATTTACAATTTTGATAACTCATTTTTATATCTCTCCTATTATATTATATATTAAGAAATTCCTCTAAAGAACCTCTAATATATACTATGAACTGGAGTCAAAAAAGTTCATATTTTGTAAAGTTATGTAATAATTTAATTATTTATCCCAGTATTTAGGACGTACTAGTATCTCTGGTAACTTTGTATTAGAATCTCCCTTTGCAGTATTAATCTGTAATTGTGTAAGGAATACACTATTTTTAAGATTTGCCCCTCTAATATCGCAGTCTCTTAAATCTGCTCCTATCAAATTAGCACCACTTAAATCTGTCTCCCTTAGATTAGCTGCTATAAGAAATTTACCTTTTAAATCTGCTCCTATTAAATTTGTTTTTCTAAGGTCAGCTCCTATTAAATCCATACTTTTACTTAATTTTTTCTTATTTTTAAAATTGGAACTCTTTACAAAAGATTTGACTTTTTCTAATACAGAGTCACTAGCCTGTGACAATAATGAATTAACCTTTGCTCGATGTGATATTATATCTAAATCTATTAGTTGTTCTGGACTCATATTAGTTATCTTATCAGTTTCTTCAATTATTAGATTAAGTTTTTCTTTGGTTGCATCAGATATATCTAATGTAGATGCTTCTTTAAGATACCATAACATTTCATGTAACTGCCTCATAACTAAAAATACTTCAAACATCTGGTTTGCTAACTCTGGCTCTTGTATCCAGTTTTTTCCTTTGTATGTTACTTGAGCTACCCTTTGACCTGAACCAAAGCAATCATATGTAGTACAACCTCTAAATCCTTGCCTTCTAAGATTTTTATGTACAGAACATTTAAAATCTGATTGTAAGTTAGTACATGGTTTACCTGATTCCTTATTAACAGGAAAGTCTTCTGAAGCAGAGAAATAAAGGGCCACACAACAAAGTCCAAAACACTTTTCACAGTCAATTTTTAAACTTTCAAATAGTTGATTATTATATTTATCTTTATGTATAGCTTTCATATCTATTCTCCTTTTGTTTTTGCATTTTATAAATTAATATTTATTAATAAGTCATTTTTAAACTATTTGTACAAAATTACTTCTTCTTAATTATAAGTTAAAGTGTCCTTTATTCCAATAGTATACAGTAATCTATCAACGTTAATATCTGTAACAATACCTTTTTCATGCCAATGATTTTTGCATCCACAATAATCTAATACTACACATTGAGGAACAAATCCAAAATTTTTCACTTTCCATCCTCCAGATATAAGGTTAAGTACGCATGCTACACCAATTATACCTACATCCTCAACATCTACCATTTGTTTTGTAAAAGCAGTCTTTTTTCTTTTGCATTCAAAAATTCTTCTATATAGCACCTATTAATTATTTCAGCTCCAACCATATTTTTAACCTCTTGACTTCTTGATTAAATTCTCCTGTAGCTGATAACTAATCAATTAGTTTTCTAAAGTTTTTCAGTGTTAAATCTATATTATTTCTATACTCTTTATTCAAAAATATCGTTGCTAAAATTCCTCTACAAAAATCTGCTGTTCTTTTTAGATTGTTTTTTTCCCTTAATTTGGATAGTTTTATAAGCATACTTTTCGGTATTTTCTTTAATGTTATTGATTTATTTATATATATTTTCCATAATAAACCTAAGACTAATAGTTCAAGTACATATTCTATATTACTTCTTACACATTCTATCTCATTTTGATATATAAACGCTCTAAATTCTTCTGTATATATACCAGTAGATTTGGAAACTTTATCTATTACTTGATTGGTAAAAAGTGATACATCTTTATAATATTTATTAGAACTTTCCTCTCTTTCGCATAACGAATAAATTACTATCTCTCTCATATAACCCTCCTATATGTTAGATTTGATTATACTTCTAACATACATTTATTTTTTATTTTAGACTTAACCTATATCCTAAAATATCTTTAAATATTTTGATTATTTTTTAGTAAATAACTCCTTAGTCAATATTAGCTATATTTTAAAATTTATTAAAAATATGGTTATAATTTTTTATTTTAATGAATTTAAAATAAAGTAATTTTTTGAAGATACTTAGTTCTAGTATATTAGGATTTTCTTATTTATATTTATCTTATCACATCTTAATAAAAGTAATTGCTCTTTTCCACGCCTGATTATAATTTTGTTTATAATATAATTTTATGTTACATTTTTAAATTGTATTATTTTAAATTTTGCCTTGATTTTTATCTACATATCTTATACATACAATATCTTATAAATCCAGATAAAAGCGATAATAGTATATTAAGGAGGACAGGTAAAATATTTAGAACCCCCATTGAAAAATAATCTATTACACTCACACAAGAAAATATATAAATTATCCTTTAAAAATCTATAAGCTAAATTTGCCACAAAAAAAGAAAGAAATACTAAGATTTCTTTCTTAACCAATAATATATTCTAGTAATGTACCTTTTTCTATATGCTTATCCATTTCTAATCTTTCATTTGGGTCAAATGTTATCCATAACTTTACTTCACCATTTTTATCACATCCAGCTACTGCTTCTCCATCTTCACTATCTTCACAGCATCTGTACACTATAGGTACTACTTTTTTCATTTCTTCCATTACTTTATTTACATAGTAATCTTGTTTTTCACCTTTTAAAAAATAACACATAAGCTACCCTCCTAATGAATTTTCACTACATTAAAATCTTAAATTTATATCTGTACAATAGCTATATAGATTATTTCATAAATACCACAAATTTTTTATACTATGCTTTTTTGACAACAGAAGACTTTAGTTTCATAGCTCCAAAACCATCTATTTTACATTCTATATCATGCCCATCAGATGGGTCATGAATTAAACGTATACTTTTTGCTTTTGTTCCTATCTTTATAGAGGATGAACTTCCTTTTACTTTAAGGTCTTTTATTACTGTTACAGCATCTCCATCATTTAACACATTTCCATTTGCATCTTTAATAATGTCTGTATCTTCTTCTGCATCTAATCCTAATGTCCACTCATGAGAGCATTCTGGACAAACTAGAAGCGTTCCATCTTCATAAGTATATTCTGAATTACATTTCGGGCAATTTGGCAAATTTTCCATATTTATATGTCCTCCATTTATTATTTTTAATTTTATTTTTAAATATATAAAATTTCTTTTGAGCCTATATGATACCACATTATACTTATATTGACAAATACAGCCCTATACTTAGAAAAGTAAATATCTCTTTTTAATACTTACCTATTGTAGTTAAGTTTATAAAAGAAAAAACAGTCAATCTGTCATACTCAACCGCTTTTAAAAATAAAATTTATTTTTTATCAATCAATATTTCAATATCATTACAGGATTGCTCTAATTCATTTACACTTAGATAATATTGTAAATAGAATTGTCTAATTGCTTCTTCTGATGGCTTAGTATAAATTTTTTCACTTCCTAATACAATTTTTTATAAAATACAATCCAACGAAGATATACTTCTTTGTCCAGCTCGAATGCTAAAGGTGTGGCTATTGTTGATTTACCTAATGCTATAACTTCAAAATTTATTGACATTATTACAAAACTTCAATTTGTAAAGTTGATTTCTTTTAATTTAGGCACTAGGTTTGATTTATTGCAAACAAAACTTGATTCATTTTATACATAGGATAGAATTTATTGTTTCTTAACCATAATTTTCTGATATTTATCTAAAATTTGCCTTCTTTTAATGAAATTATATCATAACTTGAACTTTAAATCAGTCCTTTTCTAAATAGAAAAAATAAGATAAAACCATTGAAATTATGTACAAAATAATAGAAAATCATATACATTTAAATATACTATTTACAGTGTTTTGTAGTAACTCTACAAGTCCGATTGACCATTGCTATTTTTATTTTTTTGATTCTTATTTATGTTATATACTATACACATAAATACTGTATCTATTACTTATAATATAGTTCTCTGTTATACTTTTAAAAGTACTTCCTTCACTAAAAAATAACCACATAAGTAATTATCTTATATGGTCTATGTTAATTATTCATTATTATAAAGTTTTATTTTTAAATATCCTACAGTAGATATACTAAAATTGTTTAATAAATTTAATAAAATACTTTTCTCCCTGGCTCAATTTATAATCATTTAATATAGCATAACCTGTTCCTATAGTCTCATCACAATTTTCTAATTGCATATATATAAATTTATTTTCTTTCTTATTCAACACTTGAAAAGTAAGTGTTTATACCTAGATAATTAGTATCTAATATAGCATAAGAAAATAATCCTAATCTAATCCTGTTATCTATTAATGCCTTAAAAATTTCTATTGGACTCATTTCATATACCTTATCTTGCAAATCTATAGGTTTAACCTTTTTAAAATTTAATTTATTCTATCTCTTCTTTTACATATTCCAGTATATAACTAATTCCCATACCTATAAAACTACCAACTACCCCCCACATAAAATTATCTGTTACAAATCCAATTGATATACCAATTATAAAACCACCTATAATTAAATTATCTGATGGGTCATTTTCTTCCTCATTTTTATCATAATCTGTGATATTATCAGTAGGTAATTTACTTGCTACAATCGTATCTTCAACTTCAGTTTTATTTTCATTAACTATTAAATCATCTAAAGTTACATTAAATAGATTTCTTAATAATATTAGATTTTCTATATCTGGATATGTTTTATTAGATTCCCATTTTGATATAGCTTGCCTAGATACATTTAGCATTTCAGCAAGTTGTTCTTGTGATAAATTTCTTTCTTTTCTTAGTCTTTTTAAATTTTCCCCCAAGTTCAACATAATCACCTCATCTCAATTTAAATTATATTTATCTATTGGTTTATTCACAAGACTTATATGGTTGCATCTTGTTAACTATTAGTTGCATTGCTAGATTTATCTACATTTCAAATAATAAAATTATAAATAATAAACCGTATCACTTACTTGTAATATGGTTATCTGTTACACCTATTAGGATATTTTATTTTCTATGTATTGTTTTATAAAATCTAGTAGAGCACCTCCTACAGTGAGGAAGAGGAATTTCTCCTTGTATATTAAAAATAAGCTACTCTACATAAAAAAGAAAGCTGTTACACATCAATTTATAATTGTTCATGCAACAGCTCCAACTTTAAGCTTCTCTTGTATTTTTAATTATTTCACGAATCTTTCTAGCATTTTCAGCAATATCTTCAACGCTACCTTTGGTTAATAACCCACCAAATCCACACACATCAACACCATTTTCCAACCATATATGTAAGTTATCAAGAGTAATTCCACCACTTGCCAATATCGGCATATCAGGTATTGGTGTCTTGAATACCTTCACTAGTTTAGGTCCATAGAAATCTGATATTGGAAAAGCTTTGATAAAGGTAGCCCCTAAACTCAATGCATCTACTGCTTCTGTCAATGATGTACACCCTGGTGCGTAAGGAATTTGATATCTATTACAAGTTTTTGCTACACCTTCATTGTAATTCGGTGCAATAATGAACTGAGCTCCATGTAAAATGGCATGACGAGCTGTTTCGCTATCCAAAACTGTTCCTGCTCCTACACAAAGTACTTTACCATACTTCTTGCTAAGCCCTTGAACAATTTCCCCAGCATTATTCAAGGTATAACTCATTTCTATAACTGGTACTCCACCTTTAATACAGCCTTCAGCAATCTCACATGCACGCTCAAGTGTTTCCGCCCTTACAATTGCTAGAGCTCCACATTCTACCATTTTTTTGGTTATATTCATCTTTTTCATATCGTTCACCTCTGTATTCATTAAAGCGTTTTAATCTCTATTTAATTTATTAATATTGCTTATAAGACATGTATTCTCTACACATTAACATAATTGCCTGCTCTATTTATAACACTTTATTAAACATTGCTATATAATTTTCAACTACTTGCTTAATTTCTTCAAGTACTTCTCTAGTTGGCTCAGTTACAGGAAGTCGTGCAGGTCCAACATTAATTCCATTTAAGACAACAGTTTTCTTTATAACAGATGGGATAGTCCCAAATTTTAGAATACGACGAAGTTCTTCAATACTATTTTGAGCTTTTTGAGCTGCTTTTAAATCACCCTTGATAAAGTTATCATAAATAGCAATATCAATCTCTGTTAGAAAATTTGCTGTGGCTGCAACAGCACCTTGCCCACCAGATTTCAAGGTGTCAAGAATAAGTGAATCTGAGCCTGAAAATACACTGAAGTCTTCATTCCTAGTTATTTCAATATAAGCTTTTATATTATCAAGCTTACCACTACTATCCTTTATTCCAACAATATTCTTTACCTTAGATAATTCACATACTGACTCAGGTTCAATATTAATTCCTGTCTTACCTGGCATGTTATACATCATAATTGGTAAGTTAACTGCCTTAGCAATAGCTTTATAATGTAAAATTAATTCCTGTTGTGTTGGAGCCACAAAGTATGGCGTAATAATCGATAATGCACTTGCACCTATGTCTTCCATTCTCTTAGATAAATTTATAACTTCACGAGTTGAATTGCCACCAGTACCAACAAAAACTGGTACACGATTATTAGTATGATTGATAACAATTTTTGCAAATTCAACCTTTTCATCATCTGTAAGTACATGACATTCACCATTAGTTCCTAAAATAAATAATCCATAGATTCCTCTATCAATTAGATAATCAATCAACTCACATGTTGCATGTGGATTGATATTTTGATTTTCATCAAATGGCGTTATCATTGCACATATAATACCTTTATATTTCATAAAATTACATTCCCTCTCTAATAGACTTTCCAAGACTTCCTCCTGGGTGCCACTTCAAATACTGCTGTGCATCAAGACCTTTAGCGTACTGAAGTGCAACACTTAATGATTGTAATACTATAGTTTCAGCAAGAATTGACGCACGAGGAGCCTTATTAAGGCAATCGCCTTCCTGTTTAACACCTGCAAATAAAAATATATCAGAAGAATTTTTTAAGTATGAATCAACATTGCCACTTACACCAATTATTTTTGCTCCATTTGCTTTTAATGTTTCAACAGTTGCTTTTAATTCTTTAGTTTCACCACTATTAGATATTGCAATAACAACGTCACCCTCAAGTACTTGACCACTTGACCCATGTACTGCTTCTGTACCATGCAATATATATGCTGGTGTCCCAGTTGAAGAAAGCAATGAGGAAATATATCCTGATACATGGCCTGGCTTACCAATACCAGTTACATGCACACGTCCATGATTCCTTTCTGCTTCGAAAATTAAATCACGTGCTTTGTTTATAGATACTTCATCTATTGAAGCAATGAACGTCGCAACTTCATTAGATAGATTCTCTAGAAATACAGGTAATGTATTTTCTACCATAGATTTATCCTCCTTAAAATTATAATGGTAATACCTATTGTCCTTGTATAATATTAATATGTCTTAGATAGGTTTTATAAATTGTAAAATATTATGTAATATTGAACCAACCACGTTATAATCAATGTTAGGGAAAGTTGCACCTTCTATACCAAGTGTCCCATAAACTGGATATAGTATAACTGGTAAGAATGCAAGAAATAATCCTACAACGAATGAGCCAACAATAGCTCCTCTCCATCCACCTGATGCATTACCAAATACTGCAGCTGTACCACCTGAAAAGAAACATATATGAGCGGCTGGAATAATTACTACAGGGAATATATTAGGAAGTGATGCCATAATAACAATTGCTAATAGACCAGCAGCATATGCTGAAATAAATCCGATAATAACTGCATTTGGTGCGTATGGAAATACTGTTGGTACATCTAATGCAGGACGTGAACCTGGAATATATTTTTCTGAAATAATTACGAATGCTGCAGTTATTTCAGCCAAGAACATACGAACACCTGACATTAATATTGACATACCAGCTACGAATGTAAATGCTTCTATAAGAGGGAACACCAACCAGTGTGTTGAGCCAGCAAGTTCCTGAGTAAATGCGTGACCAGCTTTTAATGTTGCTACATAGAATAAGATTAGCATAACTATAGACAGACCCATTAAGAAATCTCTGAATATTGATAACCACTTAGGAAATTTAATCGTTTCTGTTGTTTCTTCTTTATGCTTTGAAAATAAACGACCAATATAACCTGATAAACCATAGCCAATCATGTTGAAGTGACCAATAGCTTGTTCATCCCCACCTGTTAGTTCACGCATAAATGGTTGACAGAATTGAGGTAATGCAGCAGACATAAATCCTAAGATAGTACCACCTACTAAAATAGTAATTGTATTATCGAATCCATGTGCTTTCATAATCAAAACTAATACACAAGAAAAGAATAAACTATGACCTGTTGTAAAGAAAATATTTTTGAATCTTGTAATACGTGCAAAAACTAAGTTTAATATGAATCCAAGAATCAATGTACATGAAACTGCAAAACCATATGTACCTTGTGCAAGTGCAGTAGCTGCTTCTGGTGAAGCTATAACACCTGTAATTCCAAAACCTTGTTGGAATAATTTATTGAAGTTCTGTAATGCTCCAGTCATAGCTGAAGCACCAATACCAAATATCAAGAAACCTATAAGTGTTTTTGAAGCTCCAGTAAATACTTCAACAGCTGGTTTCTTTTGAAGAATCAATCCTATAAATGCAACTACACCAAGTAAAACAGCTGGTGTACTCAATAAACTAATAATAAACTCCATAAATAGCCCTCCTTATTCTATTAAATTTTATTTTTCTTTCGATGCAAGAAATTTTTCTAATGCCGTTTTAATTTCATTACGGTCAACAATATTGTGAATTCCAATTATATCAAATTTCAAATCTTTATTTTTTAACTCTTCAGCAACATCAATTAATGTTTCTACAGCATCTCCATTGAATCCATTTAATGAGTCTAATGAACCATGCTCTACTTCAATTGGAAAATTATTTTCCTTAATAATTTGTTGAGTCTTTATTTTTAACATCAAACTTGAGCCAACTCCTGCTCTACATGCGATTAAAATTTTATACATAATTAAATCCCCCTTTTATAATTCGTGTTTTTTTATAAAATCAATAATTTCATTGGCTTCCTTAGCATTATCTAAAACTCTAAAGAATTCCTCTTCTTCCAATAATTCAACTAACTCAGACATAGCACGTAAATGACTATTATTATCTATTGCACTTAAGCAAAATACATATTTTACAGGGTCATTATCATCATTTCCAAACTCAATAGGATTTTCTAAAGTAGCAATCCCTATTGCAATTTCTTTTGACCCTGCTTCTGGTCTAGCATGTGGAAGTGCCACATGTTTTGTAATTACTATGTATGGTCCAGATACCTTTGCTGAGTTAACCATAGCATCGACATAGTCTTCAGTTACTTTATTATTTTCAACTAAGACAGAAGCTGACTGTCTAATAGCCTCCTCCCAATCTTTAGCTTTTATCCTTAGTTTTATTAGTGTTTCATTAGTAATGTCACTTAGCATAGGTCCTTCTCCTTCCTTAGACGTAAAATTTTCTATCTGTGTAAAATAAGCTAATAACTCACTTGAAAGCATACTCTCAGAAGTTACTTTTGCATATTTTTTTATTATATCCATAACCTCATCTATTTTAGGTTGCCTTAAAAAAATATCACCCAATTGAATGTACACTTCACGTGTAACCTTATATTTTTCTTTTGGGGTCATAACAGGACTAACTTTAATTACTGGAACGTCTGTTTTTAAACCCTCTGCCTTATAATTAGTAGTAAACACAATGTCTACAGATTCACTGATATTTTCCAACTCAGAGGATTCTAATATTGGTAGAAAATGCAAATCAGGGAACAAGCTTGTCAGTTCTGCATGTAAAATAGCTGAACTACCAACACCATTTGAACAAACTATCAATGCTCTCCTTTTTCTAGGTCCATCAAACTCTTTTTTATCTGAGAAAAGGGTTGCAAAATGCATAGTTAAATACGCTAATTCCTCTTCTTGAATGTCTTCTCCAAATAGCCCACAAAACTCTTTCATTGCATTACTCACAATTCTGTAAACTAATCTATATTCTTCTTTTACCTTTTCACAAATTGGATTATAAATAGGCAATTTAAATAAAAGTCTGTAATAGGCTGGTCTAAAATGAGAATATAGTCTCTTAAATATTTTTTCTTGGCTTATATAATAAACTCCACTTAAATATCCAAACTTTGTCATCATTTTATTTACAATTTTTGAAATAACAGCTCTATCTTCTGTATCTTCTTCATCATTTCCTACTGATATACCTAAAATCCAAGCACTAATATACATTATATTATGAGATTTTATCTTCTCTTTACTCTCATATACTTCTAATAGTTCCCTAGCAAATTTGTATTCCTTCATCGAACTCATGACTGCAATATTAGGAATATCTATATTTTCTTGAATAACTATTCTATTTGAATACATTCTTGCTTTTAGAAAGATAAAGATATATATGAACTCTATTAATCTATCTTCAACAAAAGTAATTTCATATTTTTTTACAAGCTTTAATATAATTTTTTTAGCTTCTTCAAAACTATCTAACTTATACTCTTCAATAAAAATATCAAATACTCTTGAACTTTTCTCATTAGATAGCGTTTCTATAATGTTTTTAATAAGTACTCTTCTAATTTCCATCTCATTCCCGACTAAGTAATATCCGTTTATACGATTGTTCTTAACTTTAATGTTCTTTTTCTCAAGCCCTGGTATCAAATCTTTAAAATCAAGATTTACAGTAGACCTACTTACTTTTATAGAATCTATAAAATGATTAATTGAAATATCCTCCAGATTAATAAAAAGCATTAAATACATATATAAAATTCTTTCTGTTTTGCTAAAGTAGTAAGTATTCTTAGAATAGTTTTTTTCTAGGATTTCTTCAATTGCATCTTTTGTATCTTTTTTAACAATAATATCTTTATCAGCTCTTAAATATATAAGTGGTACTTTTTTTACTTTAAGTATGTCATTGATTTTATTTATTCTATAAGTAATTTGCCTCTTTGATGCATTAGATTCTTCTTGTAGTTCATCAGCTGTAATCAATGTGCTATTTAATAAAATCTGAAGAATTGATACAATTTCTTTGTCCACTTCTATTAATCCCTACTTTCTTATTAAGATTAGTCTTTATATTATCGCTGGATTTTCATCACCTCCACAATATTTATTTTATTTGATAATTTTAGCCTTTTCAATTTCATTTAAGTCTAACTTTTGTTTTAGATTAAGACAAAAATTAAACTTATCTAAAATACAAACTATAGTACAAGTATATATTCTATACATAAAATACATAAAAAAAGAGTTTCTTAAATAAAGGAACTCAAGAAAAATTAGATTTAAAGAAATAAAAATCACATCAATTTTACATAAATTATTACACCTAAAATGGCACATCAATTCAAATTAATGTGCCTTATTTAGCTAAATTTTCTTTCTTATATAGTAGTCTATACTTATCTATTTCATTCTTTTAAGTGTTTCTTCTAAAGAAATACACTCTGCATATCTTCCATTCCATATAAATTCATTGTAGTATTTATATGATTGTTCTGCTGACATAAATGAATTGCCAACAGTTGTATTTGCATAAGCTGGAACTATTATAGTGAACTACCATCCACTTAACTACCTACAGTAATGTTTGAAGTGGTGGCTTCTTGGTCAAGATAACTATTGTTATCAGTATCTCCAAGCTATTAGGCTAGTTCCTAACCCTTATGATTACCATTTATATGGC
>NZ_JAGWCZ010000021.1:0-46373 GCF_020657855.1 Clostridioides sp. ZZV14-6153
TTATCAAAATATCTGGCTTTATGGTTTGTTTCTTGTTTTATAAATTAACCTACTGTTTAATTTTCAAAGTTCATTTTGCTCTCTTTCGAGTACAGTAATAATAATATCACCTTTTAAATAACAAGTCAATACATTTTTTTATGTTTTTTTACATTTTTTCTATTCTTTTGTAAAAAACAAATTTATCTTGTTACACATTCATGTAGAATCAATACTTATTTTGTTTCTACTTTATTATCTATTAATTGTAAGTTATAACTTCTAATAACTTCTATCAGTAGTTCTGCATATATACGATTCCCACTTTTGTCTTCAGCTGTACTATATCCAGCATCTTCTAATGCTTGTGCTTGACTAATATAGTCTTTTGATTCAAACAATCCATTTTTTCTATACCTTTTATTATTCACTAAAAATAAACCATGGTCTTTTACAGAGTCCTCCAGTGAACCATATGACCTAAAACTTGCTACAATCTTTTCATTATAATGTTCAGAAGTTGAAATTGCTACACTTTTTCCCTTCCATGCTTTATCTGCCTTTATACCAAATAAATTATTACTTTGCTTTGTAAGTTTAGAATTACCCCACCCAGATTCTAATATTGCTTGTCCAATTGTTATAGATGGTAATATGCCATAATCGATATACTCTCTTATAGCTGAGTCTTCTAATTTCTTTATAAACTTAATTTTTTCATCACTATCTTTTAATTCTTTATTTCCAAGATACGTGTATTCTAAATCCTTCATGTATTTTTTTGCTCTACTTTTTTGAGAAGTGTCAAATTTCAATTCATTCAATACTTTATTAAACTTTTTTACCTTGTATACTTTTTCTCCCTTATCATTTTTGTCTTCTACTATAAATTTTTCACCGACATTTAATGTATCTTTCTTTTTTATATTACTTAAATCTTCATCATATATTACCATATCTATAGCAAGTAACTCCTTCCAGCTTAATTGAACTTTTCCGCCCCCTGCTTCATCAGCTACATCCATATAGTATTCAATTTTAGTAGTTTTTATATCTCTTACCTTGTATAAGTCTTCAAAATATTTTGTTATATTAAAAACAGCTATTATACTTGCTATTATAAATACAGTAATAAATATCTTTTTAAATATAAGCTTTAATCTTCTTATAATTTTATTTTTACCTAAATTTTTTATACATTTTCTAGCCATATTATTCCCCCTTGCTAATTGTATTCCTTATCTTATCATAATTTTTATATTAAGTGGTTATATTTTAATTCTATCTTATATATAAAATTTAAATTAAGTTAATAAAAGCTAATTTAAGTATCTTCAATTAAATTTTTTCACTATTACATCCACTATATACTTACTTGCATTTCCATCCCCATATGGATTAGACGCTTTACTCATTTGAATATAATTATTTCTATTTGTTAATAATTGTTTTACAGAATTATATATATTTTCTTCATTTGTACCTATTAATTTAAGTGTTTTTGCTTTAACACCTTCTATTCTTTCTGTCTTTTTTCTTAACACAAGTACTGGTTTTCCTAGTGATGGAGCTTCCTCTTGTATTCCTCCACTATCAGTCATTATCATATAGGATTTGTTTAAAAAATTATGAAAATCAACTACTTCCAAAGGCTCGATAATGTGAATTTTTTTAGAATTTTTCCCAAATACTTCACTAGCTATACTACGTATTTTAGGATTTAAATGTATAGGATATACTACCTGTACATCTTCAAATTCATCTACTATTCGTTTTACAGCTCTAAATATATTTCTCATGGGTTCTCCTAAGTTTTCTCTCCTATGAGAAGTCAATAAAATCATTCTGTCATCACCAAGCTTATCTATTATAGGATGAGTATAATTTTCTCTTATTGTCATCTTTAATGCATCAATTGCAGTATTACCTGTTACAAATATATTGTTTTCAGACTTTCCTTCTGAAATTAAGTTTTGTTTTGCCAAACTAGTAGGGGCAAAGTGTATATCAGCAATAATTCCTGTAAGCTGTCTATTTAGCTCTTCTGGAAATGGAAAATATTTATCATAAGTTCTAAGTCCTGCTTCTATATGACCCACTAGAATTTTACTATAAAATGCAGTTAAACTAGTAGCTAGAGTTGTCGTTGTATCTCCATGTACTAAGATTATGTCTGGCTTTTCTTTATCTATAATCATGGGAAGTTCATTTAAAACTTTACATGTTATATCATTTAAACTTTGCCCTTTTTTCATTATGTCTAAATCATAATCTACATTTATATTGAAAGTTTCTATAACCTGGTCAAGCATTTCTCTATGTTGTGCTGTCACACACACAATACTGTTTATATGCTCTCTTTTTTCAAGTTCCTTAATTAAAGGAGCTACTTTGATAGCTTCAGGTCTAGTTCCAAATACAGTCATAACCTTGATGTCATCCATTTATATCTCTCCTAATCAACTATTTATATACTATAATTGTCTATTTATATAACAAGTTTATTTATACCAAGATTTAATAATCTTTATACTCTCTTTTGATGGATAAAAGTTTTTTTCTTCATCAATTTTACCTACACAAAATACAGAAAAACCATTTATCCAATCTTCTTTTTCAAAAACTCGCCTATATGCTTCAAAGCATCTTGCTTGTTCTTCATCATTTATAATTTCTGAAGGAACATGATTCCATGGTTGAGAGCTTGCATTTTCTCTATTTGAAAAACCTAATTCTCCAAAAAATATCGGTTTACGATGAACCTTATAAAGATTATATAGTTCTTCTTTTATATTTTGTCCTCTATTATTCACAGTAGATGAATGTAGAGCAGAAACCAATTCATCAACTGTATTGACAGATTTATCACTTAACTCAAAATACGCTGCTATGGATATAAAGTCTAACTTATCAAAAAAATTATTATTTAGTTTTTGTTCATAAGATAATTTACTATTTAAATCACCTTTTCTCGTATACCACCAATTAGTTCTATATGTTACAAGACCATCAAATTTTGATTGTACAAAATCTATTATTTCACCCCAATTTTGTTGATATTCTTCTAAGTATACAAAATTAGAGCCTACATTTAAAACCTTTACATTCAATGGATTTGATACATCTTCTATAAGTTCATTTAATACAGTATTTTGCCAGTTATAAAAAAATCTTTTTTTATTCATAGGATTCCAATCGGTCTCATATAACTCTCCATTTTTTATCCATGGATATGCTTCTAATATTGTGGAAATACCCTTCTTATTTAATTTTTTTATTAGTTTAATTGCCTTTTTTTTGCTATTATTATCTATTGACATGATATCAGAATTAATATCATCCACAT
Source organism: Clostridioides sp. ZZV14-6153 (assembly GCF_020657855.1). Lineage (NCBI taxonomy): Bacteria > Bacillati > Bacillota > Clostridia > Peptostreptococcales > Peptostreptococcaceae > Clostridioides > Clostridioides sp. ZZV14-6153. The sequence continues at coordinate 3,326 of NZ_JAGWCZ010000021.1, forward strand.
TTATAACTATAGGTACATTTATTGTATTCAATCCTAGCTTATCTATATCCTTCATAACTTGATTTATTTCATAATCTATAGATAAATTGGCTGATTTAATCTTGCCCTCATACTGGCTATTTACTAAACTTCTATTTTTTAATTCAACATTTACAAAATAAATTATAAATATAAAAGTTAAAATAATTCCTAAGATTAAAATATTTTTCTTAAATTTAAATTTGTTTACATTTTTATTCAAATCATATACCTCATTTTAAAATAATACGTTTACTGTATTATCTTCTTTTATATTTCTTAATAAATAACATTGATAGAATTACAGCTACAACTATAACAATAAAAGAAACAACAAAAAAAACTTTAGCTGTTTTACTTATATTCAATTCGCTACTCGAATCTTTTATTTCTTTATTTATTTTTGTATTATACGTTAAATCTTTTACTTCTCCATATTCATCAATTGTTAATGTATCTCCTTTTAAATCATTCACTTGACTTTTATTTAATAAATAATCCATTCCTAAATATAAATTTTTTTCATCTATTGAACTTATTACCATAATATTTTTTTGATTATTGTAAGGTGATTTTATCAATTGTATTGATGAAATATTTTTACCATAATCGTCAATAAAGCTTATCTTATCATTTGATAAAAAGTTAGAATAGTTTTTATTGAACTTTATATTTAAGTTGCTATTTATCATCTTTATAACAGAGCTGTTAAGTGGTACTCCAAAAACTATAATATTCGTATCTTTATATTTATTGCTAAACTCTTTACCTCTAATTACATTTATGTTTCCCTCATGCGAATTCATATTTGCACCTAAATTAACACCTAGTCTGGACATCCATGTCATTGCTTGGGACCCTGAATAATCTGGCATTATCACAGTTAAATCATTAAACTTATCATTCTTAACAAATGGATATGGATAACTTTCAAAACTCAGTGACTGATTCTCTTTTGTTGATAGTTCCAAATAAGAGCTATTTGACACATATGCCCAAGGATTATTACTTTCTCTTGTAACACAATTTAAATTTTTTATACTTAAATTAAACACCAGCTTAACTTGATAATAGTTTTTATTATCTATATCTTTAGGTATTTTTAATTCTAGTTTGTCATTATCTGAATATGCCCTATCTAATTTTTTACTTCCTACGACAACATCATTTATATACACTGTAACTAATGATTTGTCAAAATCCAAATTATCAGAATATCTTAAATTTAAAACAATCTTTGAGCCATTATCTAACTTTCTACCTTTTGGTATTCTAACATCAAATAAAGCTTGTTGACTAAATGCACCTTCCAGCAAAATATCTGTATATCCTAGGTCTTCTAAAGTCATATGACCTAAATTTAATTCTTGTTCACCAGCAGTCTTTATATTAGTATCTTTATTTACAAGTATTGATGATGATAAAATTTGATTAGAAAGTCTATTGTCTATCAATAAATTTGATGCTTTTATTAAATCTTCTTCATTACTACCTATTACTACTAACATCTTCTTATTATTGTTGTATGGAGAATTTATCTGTTTAATTATACAATTTGAAGATAATAAAGTTTGTTCCTTTGCACTTAGAATATTTAAAATTTCTTCTGCCGTATTTTCAGGTTTACCAATGTATATAATGTTATCATCTGACCAGTTCTTCATTTCTGAATATAATTTAACATCAAACTGTAACTTATCGTTCTGTGTTATTTTTCCAAATTCCGATGCTAAATTAAACACAGCTGTAGATTCACCCCTACTCATATTATCTGGAACTACTAAAGTTGTGTCTAATTTAAAATTTTCTTCAATTTCTATATATGGATATGGATACTCATTTATTGAATTGCCCAATTTTTTCTGCTTATATCTAATTGATGTATAAGATTCCTTATGAATAACCATCCAGTTTCCAGTGTTAGAATCATCTTGACATATTTTATCAGATATTGTTTTATATGCTTTTACTTTTATTTCATTATATCCTTGTATTATATATTCTTTTGGTATTAATACTTTTAGTGTATCTTTATAATCTTTTTTGGCATTTAGTTTAATTGATTTTATTGGTACATTATTTATTAAGATAGTTAAACTTGAAACATCTCCATTTAATATTTGACTCTTACTAAAATTAAGATTAAATGACACTTCCTCAACGTCCCAATTTTTGTTTACTTCAAAAAAAGTACTATTGCTCCCTATAACTCCATCAATAGTTACATCTCTTTCAAACTTATAATTTTTGACTTTAGTTTCATCAGCTTTTACTTCATCTACAAATGCGATATTTGAAAAAAACAATACTAAAGATACAATTAATACAACAAATTTTTTCATGTTAATACCTCCTGTACATGAATTAAAATCTTTCCGTTTTATACCATTTGACCTCTCTTTTAAAAATTATATCTTTTAAATACTCTACCATTCCTTTTATAGCAACAAATAGCCATAGTTGAGAATATGTAAAATACATAAGTGCTACTATAAATATATTCTCGATTGTAGCCTCACCTTTTTCTATAGTTAAGCTTATACTCACTTCTATGATAAATAAAATGTACGATAGTATCCATATTATGATAAAGTTGATTGGAATAGAAATCTCTATTAATTTAAATACACTTAAGACAAATAAAATATCTGAGATAATAACAGATGTTAAAAATAGAAAATATACAGAAAAAAAGTAGGCTATATCAAATACAATTTTATTTTTCCCTTGTTTAAATATATTTTTTATATATTTCATTAAAACGTATATATTACCTTTTGCCCATCTAGTCCTTTGCTTTATCCAAACTTTAATAGTTTCTGGTTCCTGCTCCCATGTTATTGACTGTGGCACAAGTTTTATCTTATATCCTAACTTATATATTCTAAAGCTAATTTCTGTATCTTCTGCAATTGCTTTGCTATCCCATCCCCCAATTTCTTCTATAATACTTTTTCTCAATATAAAGTTAGTTCCTGGTATTGTACATAAATTAAATAATTGCCATCTACCAGCTTGAGACATCCATTGAAAGCTTAAAGTTTCTATATTTATAAATTTCGTCAATAGATTTTTACTTTTATTTCTGGTTCTAAACTTTCCAATAACAGCACCTAATTCATCATCTAGAACTATTGTTTGTATTAAATACCTAAGTGCATCTCTATCTGGAGTATTATCTGCATCATAGACTGCTATAAACTCTCCTTTTGAAATTTTATATCCAATATTTAATGCATTTGATTTTCCCTTACCTCCAGTTATGCTATCTGTATTTATAATAGTAAAATTATAATTTTTATATTTATTCTTTATGCTTTCTAAAATTTCTCTACTATTATCAGAAGAATTGTCATTTATCACAATAAGTTCCATTTTATCTTTAGGATAATTAAGTAGTAGTAAAGATTCCACAGTCCTACCTATTACCTTGGCTTCATTATGAGCAGGAACAAGTATTGATACCATTGGATATCTATCAATTTTTTTTATTTTTTTATCAAAGTTCCTAAAATAAAATAAATACCCCCCCATAGCTAAAACTATATTTATAAGTAGTAAAGACCATATACTAAATAAACTAAATATAAATAGATACTCTGATACATTTAATCCTCTCATAAAATTCTCCTAAAATCTTTTTAAATCTTAGAACTTAATCTAAAATTTTTTATTTTAAAAATTTCTTTTTGTCTATTTTTTTAAAATACATAAATATAATTACAAAAACTAAAACACTTATGGATACTATTGATATTAAGATTTTGCTGATTTTAGATATAGATTTAAACCTAGTTTCATCTTCTTTATTTTTTTCTAAATTTCTATCATAGTTGACTTTAATTTCATTACCATCATTTCTTATTTGTATCTCATCAACCTTTACCCAATTATCAAAATCTCTTAAATCCATAAACTCTATATTTTGTTTTTCTAGGTATTCTATTGTATCTTTCAAATATTTTATATCTAAATACGAATGAAAGAAAAAACCGCCACTAAAGCCTCTGACAATAGATACTGTATCTAAATTTTCTTTTATATTTTGAAAAGTAAACTTATCCTCTGGGTCTATATATCCCAAATTCTCAGGTACAAATATATTAAACTCTTCTGTATCCCTAATAACATAGGGATATGTATTTGTGCTAAATTTTTTATCATTATTTTGATGTTGTCCTACATAAGTAGAAAAATATTTTTTTAATTCTTTATATCCTTCAGATTCTATTGCATAATGAGGAGCTTCAAATGCAAGAGGATAAATCCCATTTTCTATACATATTCTAAGCCCTTTTAAAACTCTATCTTTCACAAAAATTGTCATATTTTCTTTTAATGGAGCATCTTTTTCCCCATCCCAAAATTCATATCCTTCTCCAGAAACTTCTTCATTTTTATATTGATGAGTGTATCCATGTAATATCACTGTACCACCCTTATCTTGCATGTATTTTACTGCTTTAACAATCTCAGGGCTTTCTGATAAAGTAGTTATTCTATGATTTTTAGGATTTACATAAGCTGGTATTAAAGCAATTGTAAATGGTATGTTCTTATTGCTTAAATAATCAGCTATTTTTATTAATTCTTTTGGTTCTCTAAATGCATGTACATCTTCTATTCTTACAAATATGCGACCATTATTGAAGGTTTCAATATCAAACACATCATTTAGTGAATCACAAAATATATAAAATAAAACACCATCTAAATCCAACTTTGACACATAGAAAAGATTTTTGTCATTTACAATATACGGATATTCATTTACTGTATCACTAATAGTTCCTATAATTTTATTGCTTTTATCTGTTGATTTTACAATATTAAATAAATGGTGTTCATCTAAGTTATACTCTTTACCTTTATAGGTTACACTGTTTATATTATTTGTTTTTTTTACATATTCTAAATTATATTTCTTATATTCCAACAGATTTTCTATACCATACCCTAACCAACAGATGACTCCTTTATAGGAATCTAATGAATTAATTAAGATGTTAGTTTTTTCATCATTAATATATGAATTTTCATTTATCCCTATAATAAATATATGACTATAATAAGTTTTATTTATCTCATTATCATAGTTGCTTAATTTTAATAACTCGATATTTGAGCTAAATCTACTTAATAGAGTTCTTACAATTTTCAATATGTCTTGATTGTAAGATGTTTCTTTCTTAGAATCATAAATAACCAATACCTTATTTGTATTAGAATAAGTTTCTAGTGCATATGAGTGTATATTAAAATTTGACATTATCAATACTATTAAAAGCACAATTAATACTTTAGATAAATTTTTATTGTAAGTTTTAAACATCATACTGCAATTCCTCTTCAACCATATTTTTAAAATTTATACTATCTCCAAAAGTATCTCTATACTCTAAAATTGCAATTTTCACATCTATATTTACATATTTTCCTTTATCATTTAAATCTAAGTTTAACTCTTTTATCCTCTTCTTTATTCTATCTCTAACAACCTTTGAACCTTCTAATGCTGTGTTTGGCATCAGTATTCCTATCATATCTTTTTGTAAACTGTATATTATATCTTCATTTCTTGTACACTCTACAATATTTGAACTAATATATTTTACTATTTTGTTAGTTTTACTTTCACCAAATATAGTCTGTAGGTTTTCATAATATGGTAGTTTTACTATCATAAGAGAAAAAGTAGTAGTATGTCTGACTGACTTACTTATTTCCATATTTACATCATTATAAAAAATTTTTAAGTTTCTAAGCCCAGTTTCATTATCTATAGTTACTAGTTCCTCATATTGTTCAGTTAATTTTATATTTGTAAGTTGTAATTCATTTATATTTTTATTTATATTTCCCATTATAATTGAAGATATTGGTACTGCTATTATCCATATATATGATATAAACTCAATATCTATATTATGAGTAATATTGTTATATAAAATATAGGACGTATATATAAATATAATTATTGAACTTGTTATTAAACCAACTACTGAGTTTGATAAATAAGTTAACATTATTATAAAAAAAATAACTGATAACATTATAAATACATTCAATTTATTTTCTGTTCTAATAGATAGTATTACTATCCCAACAATTAAAAATATAAAAACAAACAAACTTAACATTAATAAATCTATCTTTTTATTTGTCCCATTCATTTTTTATAAATTTACACCTCCAATTATTTTATTAAGTTGCCCATTTTTTCTAATTATTATTAAAATCAATATGCAAATAATTTTTTAACTTAGTAAAAATAAATTAAATTATATATGTATATAAATAATAAAAAAACAAACAAATATTTAACATTAATGTTCTCTATTTGCTTATCTTCAAAATAATTATCATGTATGTATTCATAGTAAATAAATTATATATATCTATAACATATACATATATAGATATAAGTAAAAAAAATAAAACTGTTCAATAATTAGAAAATAATTTCTAAATAAGAACAGTTTTATTAAGTAAATATTATTAAATAAATAATACTCTATTTTGATTTTAACTCTATCCAAGCTTTATCGTATAACTTGATATTTTCACCAATATCTTCAAAAGTTTCACATTTAGCAAGCACATCTTTAGATGGATATGCAACAGGATTGCTAGTTATTTCTGGGTCCAATAACTTTAGTGCTCCTGTATTAGGTGTTGAATATCCAATGTATTCAGCATTTACTTTTGCATTTTCTGGGTCTAACAAGAAGTTTATAAATAACTCAGCTTCTTTTTTATTTTGTGCTGTTGTAGGTACACACATAGCATCCACCCACTTGTTCGTACCTTCTTTAGGTATAGCATAGTCAAGGTCAGGATTTTGATCCATCAATGTAACTGCATCTCCAGAATACAACATCCCCATTGAGACTTCTCCACCTAATAATCTGTCTTTTCCTTCATCGTTTACATATGCTAGGACTAAATCCTTCTGCTTTATTAAAAGATTTTTTGCTTCATTTATTTCTTTTGGATTTACACTATTCATACTGTATCCTAATTTTTTAAGAGTTATCCCTATAGTATCTCTAACAGAGTCAAACATCATCATGTTTCCTTTGTATTTTGGATTCCAAAGTATATTCCAACTATCTATAGGCTCTTTAACTTCTTTTTTATTATATAATATTCCAAGAGTACCCCACATATATGCAACACTATATTCGTTAGTTTCATCATATACAGGATTTAAAAAACTCTTATCTAAATACTTCATATTAGGTATGTTTTTAAAATCTATTTTTTCCAAAAGACCTTCATTTTTCATTTTTTCCACCATATAATCCGATGGAAAAACTAAATCATAATGAGTACTACCACTCTTAACCTTTTGATACATCATTTCATTAGTATCATAAGTTGAATATTGAACTTCTATTCCTGTTTCTTTTTCAAACTTATCTATAAGAGATTCATCTATATAATCACCAACATTATATACATTTAGAACCTTTGTAGAATCTGTTGATTTATTGCATCCTGTAAATAAAGTAGCTGTAATCATACCTACAGTTACAAGGGATATTATTTTCTTAAACTTAATCATTATTTAGTCCCCCTTACTATAGATTCTTTTTTATTAGCCAATAGAAGTAATCCTAAAACCACTGCAAACATTATCGTTGATAATGCATTTATTTCAGGCTTTATACCTCTTCGAGCCATTCCATAGATTTCTATAGAAAGATTACTTACACCATTTCCAGCATTAAAGAAACTTATTATAAAGTCGTCTATTGACATAGTAAATGCAATTAAAAATCCAGAAACTATACCTGGTTTTATTTGTGGTAAAATTACTTTTCTAAGAGCATACATAGGTGTTGCTCCCAAGTCCATAGCTGCATCTTCTATATTATCAGGTAATTGCTTCATTTTTGGTAAAACTGAAAGTATAACATATGGCAAACAAAACATTATATGTGCTAATAACATTGTTGTAAAACCAAATTCCATTTTTACAAATACAAATAGACTCATAAGGGCTACTGCTGTAACTATTTCTGTATTTAAAATAGGAAGGTAGTTTACATTCAGTATTAATTTTTTACTCTTCCCTCTCATCTTATGTATTCCTATAGCACTTATAGTTCCTACTATTGTTGATATTACGGATGCTAATATAGCTATCACAACAGTGTAATATAAAGCACTCATTATACTTTCATTTTGAAGTAATTGACCATACCACTTCCATGTAAATCCATTCCATCTTGCCATTGATTTTGAATCATTAAAAGAAAATAGTACCAATGCAAATATGGGTGCATACAAAAATAAGAATACTAATGCTAAATATATATTAGAAGTTATTTTCTTTAATTTTAAAATAGTAACCCACCACCTTCTTTGTCAGATTCATCTCCAAATTTTGACATTATCGACATGGATATTAATATTACTATCATCATAAATATTGATATAGCTGAGCCAAAGTTCCAATCTCCAACAACTGTGAATTGTTGTTCAATCAAATCTCCAACTAACATTATTTTGCCTCCACCTAGCAGTCTTGATATTGCAAAAGTAGTAACTGCTGGCATAAATACCATAGTTATTCCAGACATTACCCCAGGCAGACTCAAAGGAAATATAATTTTTCTAAATACTGTCATGTTATTTGCACCTAAGTCATGAGCAGCATTTATTAAATCATTATCCATCTTTGAAAGTGCTGTATATATTGGAAGAACCATAAATGGTAAAAAGTTATATACCATACCTAAAAGTATAGCAACATTAGTATACAAAATTGCTAATGGCTGTATTCCAAACCATCCTAAAAACGTATTTAAAAGTCCATTTTTTCCTAATATAGCTACCCATGCATATGTTCTTAAAAGAAAGTTCATCCACATAGGAAGAATAAACAACAGTATTAATGAACCTCTTCTACTTACATGAGCTTTTGAGATTATATATGCCACTGGATAACCAACTACAAGACATATCAATGTAGCTACTCCTGCTAAAAGAATAGAGCGAGCAAATACTTTAATATATATAGGGTCTATTACTTCTTTATAATTCTCAAGTGTAAACACATAACCTGTACTTGAGTCTTTTGTAAAACTGAAAAATACTACTAGTATTAAAGGAATTATTACAAATATCGCACTCCAAACTACATATGGATATGCTAAAAAAGATTTCTTCTTCATATTAGTTACTCTCTTTTCTCATTATATGGATGTCTTCTGGATATATATCCATGCCTAGTTCTACTCCAACTTCAGCATTTTTGGTATTATGAAGTATCCACAATCTTCCATTTTCATTTAATTCTATTTCATAGTGCACTCCTTTAAATACTGTAGATGTAACTTTCCCCTTTAACATTCCTTCTTCTGGCTTTACCATTTTTATATCTTCTGGTCTTATTACTACTTCTATATTTTCATTTTTTTCAAATCCTTTATCTACGCATTCAAACTCTCTCTTACAGAAATTTACTTTATAATCTTCCATCATAATTCCATCAAATATATTACTTTCACCTATAAACTTCGCTACAAATGAATTTTTAGGTTCATTGTATATGTCTTGAGGTGTACCCATTTGTTGTATTTTACCTTTATACATTACAACAATAGTATCTGACATAGTAAGAGCTTCTTCTTGGTCATGAGTTACAAATACAAATGTTATTCCTAACTTTTTTTGAATTCTTTTTAATTCTATTTGCATTTCTTGTCTTAATTTTAAATCTAATGCTCCAAGTGGCTCATCTAACAACAACACTTTTGGTTCATTTACTAAAGCTCTTGCTATTGCAATTCTTTGTTGTTGACCTCCACTTAATGAGTCTACTTGTCGTCTTTCAAATCCTTCTAATGCAACAAGTTTTAAAACTTCTTTTACTTTAGTATCTATTATATCTTTTGGAGTTTTTTTAATTTTCAAGCCAAAAGCTACATTTTCATATACATCCATGTGTGGAAATAAAGCATATTTTTGAAAGACTGTATTTACTTGTCTTTCATATGGTGGTAAATTATTTATTTCTTTACCTTCAAATAAAACTTTGCCATCATCAGCATACTCAAACCCTGCTATTATTTTTAATGTAGTAGTCTTTCCACATCCACTTGGCCCAAGTAAAGTTAAAAACTCATTTTTCTTTATATCTAAATTGAAATTATCTAAAACAGTAAGTTCCTCATAATGCTTAGATATATCTCTTAATTCTATTATATTTTCTACCAATTATTAAACACCTCTATTCTAAAATGATGGTGGCGTACTTACCCAAATCACTTTTGCTGTCGTTTTTCCTTCGTTTGATATATAGTGATTTGCTCTTGGTCTAAAGTAAAAGCTTTCTCCTTTTTTTACCTTATTTTTCTTTTCGCCTATATGAACATATATTGAACCTGCTAGTACATATCCAAATTCTTCACCTTCATGTGGCTTTTCTTCTTTATATTGTCCACCTGGATACAATGTTATTATTATTGGCTCCATTTCATTTTTTTGTGAATTTGGAATTAACCACTTTAATTTATATTTTAAGTCCTCATCTTCAGTTTCAAACATGTCTTCTTTTGTAAAACTAATTCTTTCGTCATCTATTTCATTAAAAAATTCCCTTAAATTTGTACCTAATATCTCAAGTATATCTATAAGGGTAGCTATGGATGGTGATGTTAAGTTATTTTCTAGTTGAGAAATAAATCCTTTTGACAATTCACATCTATTAGCTAACTCTTCCTGGGTCAGTTGTTTTTCTGTTCTTAATCTTTTTATCTTTTCACCTATATCCATGTTGCACCTCCTAATTTGTGTTTTATTTTACTAAACATTTTGTTTACTAAACATTGAGTTTAAAATTTGTAAACAACATAGGTAATTATATATAAAATTCAGATATAATACAAGACTTTTTTGCTAATTTTTTTATTTTTTTAGTTAGAATAAATACAAGTATTTTAAAGGCTTTGAAAATACACAATTTGAATGTGTTTATATTAATATCTATAAAGTTTAGTATCTCTAATTATAAATAAATCAATTCATCTAACATATATAAAAGCTTTTAAGGTCTTAGAATATGTTAAGTAAATAAAAAATTGCTAAAAATCTATATTTTATAGTTTTTTAGCAATCCATATCTTTTAATATTTGAAATTTTATATATTTACAAGAAAATTTTTATTTATAATTACTATATACTCTTAATTAATTCTTTATAGGACTATTTAGCCATATTTTGAGTGGCAGGTTTTTTATCTCCACTCATATATAATTTTATAAATTTTATATCATCTATTATAAATCTATGTTTAATTTTACTACAATCTAATTTAAACAAATTAAATAATATTTGTGTAAGATATCCTAGGCCAAATGCACTTATTATAGTTCCTATACCAACTTTTCCACCTAAGAAAAATCCAACTATTAATGCACCAACTTCTATAGTTCCTCTTATTAAGTTAAGTGATTTTCCTGTTTTCTTTTGAAGAGCAACCATCAAACCATCTCTAGGTCCACTTCCTAGACCACTTCCCATATAAAATACCATTCCAAGAGCTACAAGCCCCAAACCTAAAATCAACATAATTATTCCTATTAATACACTATCAGTCTTTGGAATTAAGTTAGTGTATAGAAGTAAATCCATAAAAAAGCCAATTAATAACATATTAAATACAGTTCCCCATCCTACATTTTCACCAAGAATAACATCAGCTATAACTACTATAGAGCCTACAATTATAGAGGCAGTCCCTATAGTTATTCCTACATGATTTGAAAGACCTTGATGAAACACATCCCAAGGAGATAAACCAAGGTTACAATTTATCGTCAATACTATACCAATTGAACATATAAATAGACCTAAAACCAGCTTTGAAAATTTCCATAATACTTTTTGTAACAAAATCTACCCCTCCTAAACATAATTTAACTACTCACCTTAAATACCAAAAGTCAGCAGTTTTCATACAAAAATCCTATTTTATAAATTTTATAATACAACTCTATGATACATCATTTTATGCTAAATAACTACCATTTTATTACAATTTGGTTACAAATTTTCAGATTATTTTTTCGAAGAGATAATTTATATATTTCTATGTTGAAATTCTATATTTTAAAATCTTTTTTAGGCCTATTTATAATGAAATAGTAAAACCTAATGTGAGATTTTAAATTAATATAAAGCAAAAAAATACTGTTAAGAAAGTAGTTGCACTTAACAGTATCAGTATTTATCTATTTTTATTTTATTTTGACTTTATAAATTTTCTTCTATTTATTTTTGATATACATACTAACATAACCGACATAACTAACATAGAAGTTCCGCCTAAAACCAATTTAGAGCATGCTGTTGTTTTACTCATAGAACCTCCTCCTTTGCCTCCAAAGTTTCCAGCTTCTTTTGGACTACCTTGATTTCTATCCATTTTCATATTACCATTTTGCTTATTATTCGTATCGCCTTTATCCATATTTCCCATACCTGGCGGCGTATTACCATCCATTCCTTCAGGTGGTTCTGGCATTCCATTCATACCTTCATCAGCTTCTTTCATGTCTTTATTATCACTTGAATTCTCACTATCAGAGGTTTCCTTCGTTGAAGAAGACTCTCCACTTAATTGAGCTTTTATTGTTTTACTCATACTTTCTGCTACCTCTAAAACTCCTGGTATTGATTTTCCTCCTTTACCCATAGGACTTTCTAAATTTTCTTTACTCTTATCGTCACTTTCATTGTTATTTGTACTATCTTTGTTATTTGTATTATTCTTATCTTCATTATTGTCTACAGCTTGACTATCTGCATTATTTTTAGTTTCACTTAAAGTAAGTTCCGCATTGACTTCTTTTTCATCACTTTTATTTTCGTTATTTTCATCATTAGAATCTTTATTATTAAATTCTTGATTGCCAAAGCCCTTATTACCACCTTTATCATCATTAGAACTTTCAATTGAAGATGTTATATTTTTTTCAAATTCTTCATATGTATAAAATGCTGTTGGGTCTTCTTTTACATATGATACTATTAAGTCATGTACTTTTGTTGTCATATTTTCTAGATAATCTGAACCTAAATATTTTGTTACTATCTCTTCTAGATATTCATGGTATTTTGTTTTATATGTCTCATTTTTTAATAATGCAGATATTAGAGGTCTGTCTTCTAAATTACTTGTCGTTGGTTCATCAATATATATTGATTGCCCATCTCCGCTTTTACCAGTACCACCAAACCCACCAAATGACATATTAAAATCCCATGGTAACATAGAAAATACTCCATCTTGCTCATACAGATAGTAATTGTGAGCAAAATTACCTTGATAGCTATCGAGATTTAACAAAGCTGTATTTATTGCTATATTTTTAAGAACAGAATCTACATCAAGATACTTTTCAATGTCTTCACCTGTATCTAGAGATTTTAATAGTTTTGTGACCTTAGACCAATCAGCTGTTTTTTTATCACTTTCAACGATTAAATTTGAATAACTTTCTGAATCATCTCCATTGTACTGCAATGAAGCGCCTTCATCAGACTTGTATAAATCACCTGTTACATCTCCAAAGTTATTTTCAAGATAAGATTCTTTTAATCCTTCCACTGCTAAATATAAACCATGATATTCACCATTTATAGAAACCTTTGCATATGCAAATTCTGGAGTAGCTAATCCCATATCTTCACAAATACTATATGTTATAAACTCTCTCATATAAGAGGGGTCAGAGTAACAGTTATTAAGATTTAATTGAGTAAGCCCTTCCATACTTTTACTAGTGTTATATTTATCAAAATTAATCTTATAACTATATCTATCACTATCACTATTTGCTACAGATGTAAGACTTGAATTTCCTTTAGTCCTGATTCCAACATTTCCATATGCATCACCATCTACGGTTACTTTTGCAACTTTAAATTCTTCTTTTATAGCATTTTCATTCATATCTTTTAAATCACTATCATCTATTTCTATATTAATTTCCATAACTTTATCTCTATCAAAATATTTTTCAATATACGCATCACTATATAAATCAACACCTTTATTTCCAGATATACTGTATATTCCAACTATTGCGCATAAAAATACAACCATAAATGAGATAAGAAGGGTAAGTTTTTTATCTTTCATAAAAGATTACTCCTCTCTATGCTACATAATCACCATTGTAACTTACAAGAACTGCATTAGTAACTCCATCTACTTGACTTAAATCATTTATAAGACTTGTTTCTCCATCTTTCATTCTAACTTCAAACACCAACTCTATTCCTTTTTCTGGTGTCACGCTCTTTGATTTTATTTGATATTTAGAAAATACCCTTTTGATTTTGTCAGTTGCAATGTCTTCTGAATCTTCATTATTACAATTTACCATTAATATATATGGTGTTTCAGAGATTGTTTTGTTTGAAAAGAAGATTAAAATTAATCCCATAATTACTGAACCCATTACAGCTAATGGAATTAAACCTGCACCCAAAACTATACCTGAACCCAATGACCAAAATAGAAATACTAAATCCATTGGGTCTTTAATTGCTGTTCTAAATCTTACTATAGATAAAGCCCCAACCATACCTAGAGATAAGACTACATTTGATGTAACTGCCAATATTACAAAAGTTGTAAGCATAGTGAGTGCTACAAGTGATACATTAAATGGTCGAGAGTACATAATTCCCATATATGTCTTCTTATAAACCATATATATAAACAAACCTACTAAAAATGCTGAGCCTAGAGCTAAAGCACTATCCACAAATGAAAAACCTGATACGTTTTCTATAAAACTTGACTTAAAAATATCGTTAAATGTCATAATTAAAATCATCCTTCCTATTTCTTCGTTTTTTCTTTAAATTTTATTTAAACATGTCTTTATCTAAATCTTAAATTTTTATTCTTATGTATATAACCTACTTGATGCATACTTTGAAACAGCTGTAGAAGTAGTCTTATTAATTTGAACTAAATCTTTTATAAAGTCTGGTATAAATTCGTCATATTTAACTTCCAATACAGTCATATTTTCGTCAATAACTGAAACAGTTGGCAATTCTTTATTAAATAAATCTGTTGAGTTTACAGCAGTTTTAATGTCACTATCAATTGTCACTCTTACATTCCCAACTGGATAAACAAAAGCTTCTCTATCGTAATCGACTATACTTTTTGCCTCCAATCTTTCACATTTTATCTTTAGATAAAACTCCCTTAATAAACAGTTTGTTGATTCTTTTAAGAATTCAATATCATTATTTAATATCTTCAATACTTCTTTTTTAGTTAAACTAGCTGACAGCTTTGATGTCATATTATAGTGCTTTATTTTTTTTTCTAATTTTATAAAAGAACAATCATTATTATAAAATCTTATTCTAAACTTTTCTCTTATTGCAACACCATTTAACTTATCAAGAAGAGCTTTATCTTCTGGTGTATCAAAATATAAACTTCTAATAAGATATTTTCCATCTTTTGATGCATTTGCATCTTTTTTCATTATTGGATAAAGTCTTGATTTCAAAGCTAACACATCCGCTTCAGTTATTTTATGTTTCATTTCAAATCTGTAGTTTAACTTTTTATCCATTTTTATCACCTCTCAATTTCTTAACTATATTTGATTTATTTTATATTTAGAGTATACTTTACTCGGCTTTGTTAAATCTCCGTAAAATAAGTGCATCTTTATGGCATATATGTGGCAAAGAAAGTTTTCCAGATAATTTAATGTTTCCAATTTTATCTCATGCTTAAACTTTACATTGTAATGACAAAATAAATAGGCTATATAGAATACACCAATATTTTGTATTCTACATAGCCTTTATTCATGTTACTTATTTTCAAAGTAAGTCATTGAGTTGGATTTATTCTCTAAAAATCATGGAATATAGATTATGAATCTTCCATTAAATTATACAACTTCTTCATCATATTCTCTTGAAAATTGACTATTATAAAGTTCCTCATAAAATCCTTTATTCTCAAGAAGCTCTTTATGGCTTCCTTGTTCAATAATAGTACCTTCTTTCATTACTAATATTAAATCTGCATCACGAATAGTTGATAATCTATGTGCGATAACAAAGCTAGTTCTTCCTCTCATCAAGTTATTCATAGCCTTTTGAATTTCAACTTCTGTCCTAGTATCTACACTAGAAGTTGCTTCATCTAGAATTAACACTGATGGGTCTGAAAGTATTGCCCTGGCAATTGTTAAAAGTTGCTTTTGACCTTGAGATAAATTAGAAGCATCTTCAGTCAATATAGTATCATATCCTTTAGGTAAAGTCCTTATAAAATGGTCTACTCTTGCTGCTTTTGCTGCTCTTACAACATCTTCCATTGTAGCATCTGATTTACTGTATGCAATATTTTCTTTTATGCTTCCATTAAATAGCCATGTATCTTGAAGTACCATTCCAAACATCGTTCTAAGTTCTCCACGTTTTAAGTCCTTTATATCAATACCATCAATAGTAATTCTACCCTCTTGTATCTCATAAAATCTCATAAGTAAATTTACAAGAGTCGTTTTTCCGGCTCCTGTTGGTCCAACAATTGCAATCTTACCTCCTGCATTTAACTTAATATTAATATCTTTCATAAGAATAGAATCATCATTATATCCAAATTTAACATGTTCAAATTCTAC
The DNA here is from genome assembly GCF_020657855.1 of Clostridioides sp. ZZV14-6153. Lineage (NCBI taxonomy): Bacteria > Bacillati > Bacillota > Clostridia > Peptostreptococcales > Peptostreptococcaceae > Clostridioides > Clostridioides sp. ZZV14-6153. The sequence continues at coordinate 20,033 of NZ_JAGWCZ010000021.1, forward strand.
CTTACCTTTAGGTATATTTATAACTTTTGAAGGCTCTTTATCTTTTACCTCCTCTATTTCATCCATTACTCCAAATACTCTCTCAGCAGATGCAATTGCTGCTTGAAGCATATTTGTAATATAAGATATTTCTGTGGTAGGCTCTGATGATTGATTTACATATTGAATAAATGCCTGTATACTACCAAGAGTCATTGTTCCATTTGCTGCAAATATACCACCGACAACTGCTATAACCACATACCCAATTTGATTTACAAATCTAATGATTGGAGATATTGAATATGATGAGAATTGTGCTTTTCTACTAGCATTATAAAGATTTTGATTTACTATTTTAAAGTTTTTAATAGTATCTTCTTCTTTACTAAATGCCTTAACTACTACTTGACCAGTAAACATCTCCTCTATATTACTATTTAATTCACCTAAAGCCTTTTGGTTTTCTGAAAATCTTTTTTGTGATTTCCCCGCAATTACAATAGTAATGCATAGCGAAACACCTAATGTTATAGCTGATACTATTGTAAGTGACATACTTATGTTTATCATCATAACTATAGAACCAATCACCGTAACTACTGCTGTAATAAGTTGCATTAATCCTTCTTGCAGGCTATCTGCAACCTTTTCTAAATCATTTGTAACTATACTAAGAGTTTCTCCCTTTTTATGTGAGTCATAATACTTAAGAGGAAGTTTATTTAGCTTATCACTTAAATCTTTTCTCATACTAAGAACTAAATTTTGTGCAACTCCTGACATAATATATTGTTGTATATATATAAATACTGAACTAAGAAGATACAAGCTTAAAAGTACTGATATTATACCTCCCATAGTACTAAAGTTTACACTAAATTTTGTGCCAGTTTGAACTGCCGTTTTTATTCCATTAAATAGTTGGTCAATAGCTTTTCCCATAATCATTGGTGCTAAAACCGTAAGAGCTGAACTTATTAATACTGCAATAAAAATTGTCAGTATTTTAAACTTTTGTTTTGCCATATATTTTAATAGTCTTTTTGTAGTTTTTTTTGCGTCCTTAGCTTTTTCTGCTGACATACCATCTTCAAAACTAAGTACATCTACTTCTTTTTTTTCTACTATATTTTCACTCATATTACACCTCCAAATAAACAAATTGAATTTCTATTTTGCTATGCAAGTTCTTCTTTACTAAGCTGTGAATCTGCAATTTGCTTATAAACATCACATTCTCTAAGTAAATCTTTATGTTTACCAATCCCTACAATTTTACCTTCATCTAAAACTATAATTTGATTGGCATCCATGATTGTACTTATACGTTGTGCTATAATTATAGCTGTTGAATCTTTAATTTCATCTTTTAATGCTCTTCTAAGTTTTTTATCTGTCTTAAAATCTAATGCAGAAAAACTATCATCAAATATATATATTTCTGGCTTTCTAACTAATGCCCTTGCAATAGAGATTCTCTGCTTTTGTCCACCAGATAAATTATTTCCACCCTGAGCTACAAATGAATCATAATTATCTTCCATACTAGAAATAAATTCATCAGCTTGAGCTATGTTTGCTGCATGTTTTATTTCTTCAATACTTGCATCTTCTTTTCCATACTTTATATTTTCTTCTATTGTTCCACTAAACAAGAATGCTTTTTGTGGTACAAATCCAATTTTATCTCTAAGCTCTTTTTGAGACATATTCTTAACATCTTGACCATTTATAGATATCTCACCTTCTTGAATTTCAAAAAAACGTGGTATTACATTTGCAATCGTAGATTTGCCAGAGCCAGTACTTCCTATAATTGCAGTTACTTCTCCAGATTTTGTTTCAAATGTTATATCGCTTAAGACAGGTTCCTCTGATTCTGAATATGAAAATGTTACATTCTTAAAGACTAAATGCCCTCTTTCTGAAATAATATTTTCAGAATTATTTCCATCTACAATTTCAGGTACTATGTCTAATATTTGATTTACTCTATCTGCACAAGCCCCTGCTCTGGGTATGTACATAAATACCATTACTGCCATGATTAGATAAAATAAAATTAAAATACAATACTCAACTAAAGCCATTATATGACCTATTTCCATATTTCCATTACTTACTCTTATTCCACCAAACCAAATAATACTTACTATACCTAAATTCATTATTAACATTACAATAGGCATAAGTACTGCAAATATCTTATTTATTGAAATTGCTGTTTGAGAATAATCCACTGCTGTTTTATCAAATCTATTCTTTTCAAAACTAGTTCTATTAAAAGCTCTTATAACTCTTACTCCAGTTACAGCTTCACGTAACACTCTATTCATATTATCCATTTTTGTTTGCATTATCTTAAATAATTTGATAACTCTTTTACCAACTAAGCATGCAAACAGCATGAATAAAACCATTATTATAACAATAATAATTGTCATTACTCTATCTATAGAATAAGCTAAAAATAATCCAGAAATAGTTATAATTGGTGCTGGTAACACCAACTCAATAAACATAAATAAAGATTGCCCTATTAAAGTAATATCACTAGTACTTCTAGTAATCATAGATGCTGTACCTATTTTATTAAAGTCATTTATTGATAATTCTTGAGCTTTTATAAATACTGCTTCTCTAATATCTCTACAAAATCCTGATGAAAGATTTGCTGATACTTTACATACTAATACAGCTGATAGAGCTGTTATTCCTGCTACTATTAGCATTAATACACCTGTTTTTACAATATAATCTATATCTCCTTTTACTACACCGTTATTTACTATACTCGCGGTAAGAGTTGGTATATATAAAGTTCCAAGTGTTTGCAAAAACGTAAATATTAACATTGTAACAATTAAAATCCTATAAGGTTTTAAAAAACGAATTAATTTTTTCATACTTTCACACTCCTTTACAAAATATTATGATAAACTATACTGTAACAGGATAGTCAAGGAGGAATTTTAATTATGAGCCAAAATTCAAAAAATTACTTTACCACTGGTGAGTTTGCAAAGATTTGTGGAGTCAATAAAAAAACACTTTTTCATTATGATGATATAGGTCTTTTCTCTCCAGAATTGAAAAAAGAAAATGGGTATAGATACTACTCATACCATCAACTTAGTATTTTTAGCATAATCTCATCACTTAAAGAAATAAAAATGCCTTTAAAAGAAATTAAAACTTATATAGATAAACGAACTCCTAGTTTGTTAATTGAACTTTTAGAAAAAAAGAGTATTGATATTAACAATGAAATTGAAAAATTAAACAATATTAAGACTTTAATGGAATCCACTATTGCACTTACTAAAAAAGCTTGTGATATTGATATAAATACTATTACTTTAGAAGAACATGAAGAAGAATACATAGTTAAAAGTCCTCTTATAGAAACAGAACAATTTATGGGAGATGATGAAGAGAAATTCTTATATGAATGTATCAATTTTATGGATAACTATGAATTAAGTGATGATTGCTTGATTGGTTCGATTATTAAAGGTGAGGATATACTAAATAAAAATTTCGAGTCATATTCACACTTGTTTACTAAAGTTAATCGTGAATACAAAAAATGTCCAATATCAATCAAACCAAAAGGACTCTATGTAACTGCTTATCATAAAGGAAGTTATGATACACTTGAAACAACTTATGAAAAACTATTAAATTTTTTTAAGTATAATGATTTACGTATAGGAGACTTTGTTTATGAAGAATATCTTCTATATGATATAAGTATTCGAGATATTGATGAATATATAACTCAAATCTCAGTTGAAGTTAAACAACTTTAAAAATAACTACAACTGATTTTGCTTTTACACAAAACTTAAACTTAAATTAGTATAATTATCAGAAATCACCCTATTTAATTCTTTGACTCTTTTATATAAGTTTATCTCTATAAATTAACTATATAGACAAATAAAAAAGTGATAGTTAAATATAGCTATCACTTTTTCATCCATTAATTATAAGTATATAAATTTAAAGTTATTCTAAACATTAACCAATTTATATATGTAAAGGTACTTCTTTCTATTCTATTAGATTCATTTTATTTTCTTCTTTTCCCATCTATTTTTTGATTTTTGATAAATTAAATAAGCAGTAATTGTATATAAACATGAAAACAAAGAAGCAAATCCAGAAACTCGTGTAAGACCTAAAATACCTCCAATTCCAAATCCAAATGTAAAAATTATAACAGCAATTCCACCTAAAAAAGCAATGCTTGCAAGAATAATCAAAATAATTTTCTGCCAAAATATAGTCACACACAAAGTAATAACAAAATATACTACTGCTTCAATCAACAATAATGAACCAAGATAAACAGGTGATACGTGGATTAAGTAACGTGAAAAAGCTATTGAGTGAAGTCCAAACACAATAAGTAAAATTGCTATAATAAGACTTCCATAGTTAAAAAGGTGTTTTGCACCATTTTCTAAGATAAAATCCACAATCCGCAAAACACCACATAAAATCATATATCCAACAATAACATAAAACATGCCTCCAAGAAGAAATTCAGGGAATATTAAAAATGCAATTCCCATGCCTCCAAGAAAAACCGCTCGCAGTATTGCATGCTTTGTAAACTGTTTATAGAGTAATAAATTCATAATCAATCCCACCTCTCTTGGAAGGTATGATACCATGTAAACATTACTCTCACATGAATCTCTACTTACAATTTTGTAATGTTAACCATCTTTCTGCATCTTCATAAAGCTTATCAACCATTTCTTTTCTATCTATTCCAGGAAGTTCTTGATTTATTTTATATCCATCCTTACTCAACATATAAGAAAGATTTGCATACGTTGGTCTATAATTTTTTATTTCACTCTTAGAAACTTTGACATCACTATTCTGATAAACTGGTAAAAGTATATCTTTTTCGTATATAGCATCCATAGATACTATATACCACATATCATCTATCTTTTGAGTTTTATACACAAGCTTAACATCTGACTGAAGTTCAACTAAATTTCCATCTATCTCATTTCTAATATGAATAGCCGCCATTGTAATTGATACTGCCTTATTATTATTTATCCAAACTACTGTATTATAAACTTTATGAAGTGCATAAGACTTCATCTTACTTGATTCTTCTACAAAACCTTCTCCACTCCCTTGGTACCAAGATATTGATACTGTTGAATCTTTTGCAAAACATTTTTTCATTTCATCCCACAATGCATTATCTCTACAAAATCTCTCAAATTCTATAAGTTCTTTTACACTATTTTTATCTATTATATCTTGTATAGAATTATTCTCTAGTCTTTTTAATAACATATTTTTAATCTCCTTTAGTATAATATTTCTTTTATTTTTTTACCTATATTCATCTAATAATACTCAAGCTACTATCTTACTCTCTTACCTTTTATCCATACACCTTCTATATTTCTAGTTGCTGTTATATCTTTAGTTGGGTCTCCCTCAACCATTACTAAATCGGCTCTTTTTCCCTCTTTTATTACTCCACGGTCATCAAGTTCTAATAATTTTGCTGGTAAACTTGTTGTACTCTTAAGTACTTCAGTTGTAGTAAGCCCTGCTCTAACTAATAATTCAAACTCACGATGAATGGATTCTCCATGCTTTACTATGCTGACAGAGTTTTCATCATTATTTGAATCAGTACCAGCTAGTATATCTACTCCAGCTTTTTTCAGTGCTGCTGTATTTTCTATTGCTGTTTCTAATCTAATATCTTCTCTTCCTGTGACTTTATTTATATTTGATGCTATTTTTTCCATCATAACTATTGTTGGAACTGAAATAAGATTTTTATCTTTTATATTTTTAATTACCTCATCAGATAATTTACCTATAAATGGAATGTGATTTATTACATCAACACCTGCTTTTTCTGCATATTCATAAGCTATAGTTGTAGGTGCATGAGCGAATACTTTTTTACCATTTTCATGAGATACTTCAACTACTCTTTTTATAGTTTCAAAATCAAAAGCTGTATTTGATGTTTTTGGATCTTCTATTATAAGCTTTACAAAATCTGCTCCTTGTTTAATTTGTTTCTTAGCAAAATTTTCAGCATCTTCAATAGTGTATATTTTACTGTCTTTAAATCCCATTCCCATAAGGTGAGGATGTGCTGCTGGTGCTACAGGTTCATATACACTACGAATATCTGTTAATCCCTCTCTATTTCTCAAATAATCTACTATCTCTTTACTATCAGTTGCCATATCAAGCATAGTAGTTATACCCCAGTTAGTTGCATCCTCCAGGTTTTTTATACTATCTAAATGTATATGAGAATCAATAAATCCTGGAAGTAAAGTACATCCTTCCCCATCTACAATAATGTCACCAGTTGTTTTTGATGATATTAATCCATCTTCTATAACAATACTTTTTGCTTCTAAGAGCTTTTCTCCATCAAATATTCTAGCATTTGCAATTTCAGTTGTTGCCATAGTCTTACACTCCTTTTATTTTTGAATTTATTAAGACATTTACCTTTTATTAAGTTATTATTTTTATTACTTTGAATCTTTCTTAATTTATATAACTAATTATATATAAATAATTTTATCTAAACTATGTATTACAATTTAAACTTTGTTGTAAAATATATTATAGTGATTGTGCTATAGCACAATCAAATATGATTATAGGAGTTTTAGAATGAAACTAATAGATTTAATGAAAGAAATATCTCAGTATATATCAGTTTTAAAGCCATTTTCAGACGAAGATATAGATATCACCAGCTTAAATATTTATAAAAATAAGCAGACTGAATTTATTTCAGGATGTTTGTATTTAGGAAATATATCGGATATTCCTGTAAATTTGACCAATATAAATTTTTTAGGTATATTTATACAGAATGAAAATAACAGTGATTTGAAAATATACAATTTAAATTCAAATATTTGTATCATAAAGTCTAAAAAAGAAAAATATGACCTTTTTAGTGAACTATTAAATGTCATCAATCAAGAAATACATATTAGTTTATCTTCTCAAAAATTTTTTAATGTAGTCTCTGAAAATAAAGGCATACAATATTTAATTGATATAGCATATGAGGAATTTGGCTATCCTATAATAGTTAGAGATTCTAGCTTCAAAGTCTTAGCTTATTCTTGTAATGTTAAGGATATATTGCAACTTAATGAAGATTCTAATGGTGACACATATTTAAATGAAGAAACTATAAATTACATAAAATATCAAAATATACACAAAAAAATATATTATAACAAATCTACTAAAGATGAAAATAAACCAAATAACTGGCTTGGCACACTAATTTCATCAGTATGTGTAGAAGAAATCGAGGTAGCTCATATAGCCGTCTGTGAATTGAAAATACCCTTTAAGAATTTTCACTTTAAACTATTAGAATCACTTAATAAAGCCATCTCTCTTGAACTACAAAAAAATAATTTATTTAATATAGATAAAAAACTTATTCCTAATTATATACTTTCTGATTTATTGGAAAAAAAATATATAGATGATGATACTATAAGTAAAAGATTTCACTATTTAAATTGGACTAAATCAAATTCATTAAATATAATGGTAATAGTAAACAAGGATAATAATTCTTTTGACAGTAAAGTACCTTTTATTATGCAATCTTTAAGTGCATTTATACCTTCTAATAACTGTGTAGTATATAAATCTGCTTTAGTTGTTTTTATTAATGATTCCTTGATTCCTAATTTAATCGATTGTGAAAATAAGGATTTTATTGATTACTTAAAGCTAAATTCACTTTATGCTGGTATAAGTTCAAAATTCTCAAAGTTATCTGATAGCCATAAATATTATAATCAAGCTAAAAGAGCCAGTGAAATTGCTCAAAAATATGGTATAAATTTTTCTCCATTTGGAAAAAGCATACCATATATACTTTACGAGCTACTTAGTGCAAACTATGATTTATATGATCTTAATCATCCTGCTGTAACTAAATTGATGGAAGAGGATAAAAAAAATGGTTCTAATTTCTTAGAAACTTTAAAACAATATATATACTTCAGTAACTCCCCCAGTAAGGCAGCTAAGATTTTAAATATTCATAGAAATACTTTATTTTATAGAATTAATAAAATAAAGGAAATTACCGGTATTACATTAAATTATGCTGATGAAATACTTCAAATTTATATTTCTATAAGGATGCTTGAAATTAATAAAAAAATAGACTACTTGCCTAAGTGATGTTTACAATTAAAAATAACTACAGCTAGTTTTGTATTTTCACAAAATTAACTGTAGTTCCAAGTTATAATTATATTCTAAAGATTTATATAATCATCTATCACATAACTATACATATTAATCAAATTTTTATTGTATTAAAATTAATGTATATAAATATCTTCTTCAAATAAACAATATGAATTTTTTCCAGATGCCTTTACATTATAAAGTGCTCTATCTGCATTTTTAAACAATTCTAAAAATGAATTTCCATTTTGAGGATACCTTGCAATACCAATACTAACAGAAGCCTCAAAGCTAAAACTTAAATCTTTGTAATTATCTGTAAGAACTCTGTTTAATTTTTTTGCTTTTTTATGTATATTTGCTTCTGTATAATAATCTCGCATATATACCACAAATTCATCTCCACCAATTCGACCAATTAAATCTTCATTATCAAAATTAGCTTGAATCTTCTCAGCAAAAGTTTTTAGTACAAAATCTCCAAATGGATGTCCAAAATTATCGTTTATCTCTTTGAAATCATCTAAGTCAATAATGAATAAAGCATCTTTTTTATCACCTTTATTCATGACTATAGCTTCTTCTACTAATTTTTCAAATACCCCTTTATTATATACATTAGTTAGGGAGTCTCTTTCTGCTCTAGTTTTTAATTCTTCATATTTTTTTATATCATTATCTACATCTACAATTACTCCCACAACTTTTAAAATCTCATTCTCATTATTACAAATATTTGTTGCTGATGTTCTACACCAAATATACTCACCACTAGATTTTCTTAAACGATAAACTGCTTGATTATGTTTGTTATTCTTTTGAATACTTTCAAAAAAACTCTCAAAGATATTATAATCTTCATGATGAACTAAATCTTTATCTCTAATTTCTTTAAAAATATTTTCACAAACACTACTATATCCAAATTTTTCAGTCCAAATTTGAGACACAAATGACTTCTTCTCCTTGATGTTCCATTCAAAAACAACAGAATCAGTCTGTTCAACAATAGTTTTGTAACGCTCATTACTAAGCCTTAATTCTTCCTTATGAACTACTTCTTTTTCAAGCATTTCATATTTCATAGACAATTTAGTCTTTTCTATAATAGATTTAAATAAATAAAATACAATAAAGTTGATATATAAAATACCAACACTTGATATTAAGTTTAAAATTTTTAAACTTTGAGCTGGAAAAAATTTATTTATATCAAAAATAGAAATAGATAAAAATACACTAAATAAAGGTATTACAAGTAAAGGAAGCCAATATTTTATTGGCATATCTGAATGTATGTCCTTTTTAAAAAGGCAAACAATTTTACAGATAAATAAAAAAACAATTTTTGATAAAATTACAGCTAATACTCTTATGCTATTATTTTCAAACATTATTTTAAAATCTTCTTTTATAAATAAAACAAAGATACTTGTAACTACAACTTCTGATAGTATAAAAAATGAACTTAGTAATACAGTCGCAAATAATCGTGTCTTTATATTTCCTTCATACAAAAATGAGGACGAAAAAATAAGGATAAAAATTAAAGGCATTGTTACTATAGGATTTAAAGTTACTAAATTAGAAATACCTAAACATATCATAAAACCCAATCTAGCATATTTTATAGCTTTTGTATATTCTTCTCTTTGACCTAAAAAATCTGATAAAAACATATGGACAACAAAGGCTTCAAACACAACTGTTACTAAATTTGTAATATCAAAAAGCAGTTGTTCTTTCATAAATAATTTTTTGTAAAATCAAGGGTCTCTTTAAACTTAAATACTCCTCAGATTTTACTTTTCCTTTCTCTATCTATATTTAAACACGTACTTTAAATGTCAAATTTTACAATATATGTCAGCTTGATATTCTTCTTTTTTCAACAGTATACAATAGATATATGTAAAAAACAACTTTAAATATTACTATATTTTCTTTAATTACTCTTTATATTTTTTTATAACTTAAACACTATAGTAAATTTAGCACCCTTTTTCCCATTTTCTACATATATACGACCTCCATGCTTATTTACAATGGATTTAACTATTGATAATCCAATTCCATGATTTCCGCCAACTCCCTTGTAAAATCGGTCAAATACATGAGGTAAATCTTCTTTATTAATTCCTATTCCATCATCTTCCACTATTACAACTATATTTTTTTGATTATGTTTACATATTATTTTAATTTCACTCTTAGCATATCTTAAAGCATTTTCTATAAGATTCATAAATGCTTTGGATATATTTTTTTCATCACATTCAAATAGAACCATGTCTTCCTCAAATTCATAATTAAACTTTATTCCTTTATTTATAGCTCTTACATTTTGCCTAGAGCCACAGTTTGAAAGCACTTCTCTTAAATCACATTCTACCATTTCATAATCTTTAGTGATATTATCTATTTTAGAAATATACAGTAAATCTTCAACCATATCATTTAACCTATCACTTTCTTCAAGTATGATATCACTTGCATGTTTGCTATCTATAATATTATACTTTATAGCTTCTGCATATCCTTTAATAGACATAAGTGGAGTTCTAAGTTCATGAGATGCATTTTGGAAAAATATTTTTTGCTCATTATCATACTTATCCAGATATTCAGCACTCTTATTCATAACATTTGAAAGCTCTACTAACTCCTTATCCGAAAAATCAAAGTAATTTCTTTTAAAATCTCCTTGACCTATTTTTTTTGCAAATCCACATAACTCTTTTATAGGTTTTGCAATTTTTTCAGATAAAATCACAGCTGTAAATATCGCCAATATCCCAGCAAAACACATTACAGATATTAATACAATATTTATCTTCTGGGCTAAATTTAAAGTCTTTGATATATCTATAAAAAGTATTAAATAATTATCTTGTTCATCATTTATACTAGTAATTTTTACAGTGGAAATATAATAATCTCTATTTCCAGTAGAAACACGTGTATTATTATCTGAATTTAAATCCAATTTTTCATTTTGAATATAAGTTCTAATCAAATCCATTTCATCAATATTTTTTAAAAAATCATCCTCTCTAGTTGGAAATATCAGTTTATAGTTAGAATCAACTACCATTGCATCTGCATCTGATTGCATCTCTGCCATTCTAACCTTATCTTGTACATTTCTAATAAAGTTCGATAATTCTTTAGGAGGTAGCTTTCCATCATTCTGCGGAGGCTTAATAGGCTTAAAATTACTATCCATATGTTCTATCATTTCTGTAGATTTTGTAAGTTCTTCATTTGCTGTTGTTTTTATATATGTATTGACCAATATGTTAAAAGATACTAATATTATCAAGAAAACCACTACTGTCAAACCTAATATGCTCACTAAAATCCTAGTTTTTATACTTATATTTTTCCTTGAAAATTTCAATTTAAATAATGATTTAACTTGATTTTTTATACTTTTATTATTTTCATTTTCCATCTGATTTTTTCTCCTTTAATCTAAACCCAAATCCCCAGACAGTTTCTATTAAAATATTTGTTTCTAAAATTTTTTTACGTAGTCTCTTTACTGACGTATAAACTCTATAAATTTATATAAATACTTTATATTTTTTATAGTTTTATTTCCTTTTTCATCCTGCCCTATTTTGAAATTCATAAGAATATCTACTCTAGTTTAATATGGCAGTCCAAAGGCTTAAATTCGACCTCGTCAATGTCTACATATTAGCACAATCTTTTTATTTGATTTTCTATGCTAATTTAAGTAACCACACTGGCGATTACTTTTATAATTTGCTAAATTAATACTTGCATTTTTATCCCTATCAATCACAAGATTACATTTTTCATTAGGACATACATAAGTCCTATCTTTTAACTTTAAATCTTTTTTGATAGTTCCACAACATGAACACATTTTACTACTTGGATAAAATCTATCTGCTTTAACAAATTCAATTTTGTTCCATTTGCATTTGTATTCAAGTATAGTTATAAACGTATTAAAACATTGCTCTGAAATTGATTTAGACAAGTGTTTATTTTTCAATAAACCTCTTACATTTAAATCTTCTACTACTACTCTACAAGGCTTGGTTTTCACTATTGTATTAGTAGTTTGGTGTATATGATTTAATCTAATATCAGAAAGTTTTTTATAGACAAGTTTTATCTGCTTTTCAACTTTTATGATATTTTGAGTTTTTAAAAGTTTCTCACCTTTTTGAAAGGTGTTACCACTTTTCAACATATCATATTTCCTTGAAACTTGCCTTTGAAGTTTTCTAAGTTTTTTATTTAATCTTTTAACTTCTTTTGATTTATTAATGTTTTTAAAAGGCTCATCTATATTACTAACTATGGCTAAATCCTTGATACCTAAATCAACACCAACACTTTCATTAGTGAGTTTAATATCAGTTTGTTCCTCAACTTCCATTGCTAGTGACAAGTACCAATACTTTCCATTAAACTTTACCCTTGGATTTAGAACTTTTATAATCTAATTATAGCCATTGTGAAAATTACAGGAACACTCATAAATAGAGAGTTTCTTTTTTTACAAGTTTATTTAATTTAACATTTGACGAATTATAAAGTATTTATATTAATTTATAGAGTTTATACATTTTTATCTACAATCGCTACTTTGTAGATGCTATTTCGCTCACGCTAATAACCACTTCCTTTCAGAACGTGCAAAGACTATTTCTTCATCTTCAGCATTACCTGTTAAGAGCCACCCATTTCTTCCCTCAATCGCTTAGGGCTTTACGACCTCTCGGTCTAGTCGTTTGACCTTCCTATTTCTAGGCTTGGCGACCAAATCTCCATTGTATAAGCACTTAGGATTTAACCTTATGCCATCTCTACACTTGTTATGATTTCTCCCCATCATAAAGGTTTCTGATTCTATCCTTTATTGTGGTAGTAGAGCTTTAGGGTTTACTGGTTTTAAAGTGGTGTCCTATGCAGATTTCTCTACATACGCAGTATAGTTTATATTTTTATAATTTTTTTATAAAGTTTTATAAACTATTTGTTACTGTATCATCTGCAGCTCTTGTCTCAACTTCTATATCATATCCCCATATTTTATTTAACAATTCATCCCTAGAGACTGCTCTATCTCTATTTTCAAATAAATATGTCAATAAATTATATTCATTTGGTGTAAGATCTATATTGATATTTTTACTTGTAACCATCTTACTTTTTTTATTTATTGTTACATCTCCAAATTTTAATTCCATGTCTAAAAAATCATTACACTTATCATAATTCTGTTTCTTCTCAAATTCAATCCTTCTAAATATAGACTTTACTCTCATAACCAGTGACATAGGACTAAAGGGTTTTGTAAAATAATCATCACTTCCCAAAGTTATTCCTGTGATATAATCTATGTCAGTATCTCTTGCTGTAAGCATTATTATTGGTACTGTACTTTTTTCACGAAGCTTTATGCATACTTCAAATCCACTTGAACCTGGCATCATTATGTCTAGGATTACTAAATCACATTCTTTTTTATTAAATTGTTCTAAAAGTTCATCTCCAGTTTTAAAATCTACAACATTGTGACCTTCATTTTTTAAAAACGTCTTTACTAAATTTCTAATATTATCTTCATCATCTGCTATATAAATTAATTTCTGCATAAAAAATTCCTCCTTATTTCACTTTTAATTTAAATTAAATAATCTAATATACTAATTGACTACTAATTTCTAATAAGATTTCTATTTCAATTTTTCTCCTATACTTAAATTATATCAGTTTTTTGTAGTACGTTAGTTTCAAACTTGTTTGGATTTTAAGGCAAATTTATGGCAAATATAAGCTTTCGATAATATTGTTGAATTGTATATAAGAAATAGTACAACGTAATAGTTCAATAATCGACTATATTTATTCGTTTTTTATTAAAAATGATATTTGTCATGTTTTTTATTGAATATTCTAACTATTACCATTATAATTATACTAAATACTATAATTTATTGTTTTTTTAATAAATTTTTGCATATTAAAATCTGTTCATCTCACTACTTCAACTATTTTAGATTTTTCTTGAATCAGTTCAATAAAATTTAGGTTATAACAAAATCAAACTAGATAAAATTCTTTTGAAAGGGGAATTTAAAATGAAAAAGTCAATTAGATATTTTTTATTTTTGATTATTTTAGTTATTCTATATCTTTTAGTTGTAAAGCTGAATTTTGACTACTATGTACAAACTCGCACTGACTTTGCCTTCAACTTTAATAAGCTTCTCTTTATTAATTTAATTTCATGTGGTCCCATTGGATTATTGCTGGGATTTGAATCATTTCTTAATGAATATAGAAAAAGTGGCAGTTGGAGTATTGATGTACCAAGATTGATTATTCTTTGTTTACCATTTCTTTTACTATCAGCAATGCCTATATTAATCTTTAATTTTGGAATAGGAAGATTACCAATTGTAGGTAGCATTATTATAACTGATAACAAATTCTTAAGCATAACAATTTTTAATATATTATTTGGATATTTTTTAATAACAAGTTTTTACAAGAAATAGTATATATATTAAATAGTTTAAATAAAAATAGCTATCTTTAAATAATCAAAATTATTCAAAGATAGCTATTCTTTTAGAATTATCTTTCGTATTCTTATACTAGTTTGTAATCTTCTGGGTTTAACTTACTTGCTGCTGCTTCATCTACTATAACTATAGTATCTTTATGAAGTTGAAGTATAGAACCAGGAACTTCTGGAGTTATATCGCCATAAACAGTTTTATATACTGCATCAGCTTTTTCTTCTCCTGAAGCTAAAAGTAATATTTTTTTAGATTTTAAAATTGAGCCAATTCCCATACTTACAGCTTTTTTAGGAACATCTTCTCTTGATTCAAAGAATCTTGCATTAGCTTCTATTGTAGATTCTGTTAATTCAACTACATGAGTTCTTTTTGCAAATTTATTATCAGGTTCATTAAAACCTATATGAGCATTACGGCCTATTCCAAGTACTTGTACATCTATACCACCTGCTCTATCCATAGAAGCTTCGTAATTCATACATTCTTTTTCAATATCATCAGCCATTCCATTTGGTAAATGAGTATTTTCTGACTTAATGTTTACATGATTAAAAAGATTTTCTTTCATAAAATAATCATAACTTTGGTCATTAGATATTGGCAACTTATAGTATTCATCTAAATTAAAGCTTATTACATCTGAAAAATCTACTATATTTTCATTATATTTCTTAACTAAATCTCTATACATACCTATTGGTGTACTTCCTGTAGCTAATCCTAGTATTGAATTTGGCTTTAAAACTATTTGAGCCGCTATCATTTCAGCTGCTTTTTTACTCATTCCATCATAATCTTTACATACTAATACTCTCATTTTGTTCCTCCTAAATTTTAGCTAATACTTTCACTGATATAAGTTTAATTTATTACTATTTTTAAATATCTTTTATTTTCTTTAAAGCTTATTTTTTACATGCTACATATTTTTGTATACTACTTCTCCTAAGCATAGAGTCATCTTGCAGTCTAAGTTGTCATCAAACACAGCTATATCTGCATCTTTACCTATATCTAGACTTCCTTTTTTATCATTTATGCCTAAAGATGTTGCTGGATTTAAGGATGCTAAATTAATTGCTTCATTTACTCTAAGGTTTGTATTATTTAGAAAGTTAAGTACCATTTTATTTAAAGACAATACACTACCAGCTAATGCACCATTTTCAAGTCTTGCTTCATTACCTTTAACTATAACTTTTTGACCTCCAAGAGCATAATTTCCATCTTCAAGCCCACCTGCTTCAATAGAATCTGTTATTAAAATCAATCTTTCTCTACCTTTGTTGTTCAATATAAATTGAAATAAATCTTTATTTATATGGATTGTATCTGCTATTAATTCACTATATACATCAGTTGTAAGTGCTGCACCGACAACTCCAGGGTCTCTATGGTTTAATCCAGTCATTGCATTAAACATATGAGTTATATTTGTTACACCTAAGTTTATAGCTTCCTTAGCTTGCTCATAACTTGCATTACTGTGACCAATAGATAAAACTATATCTGTACATCTTTTGATTTCTCTAGTAAAGTCAAAATCTATATCCTTTTCTGGAGCATAAGTTATGACCTTTATAACATCCTTGTATTCTTTGATAAATTCATATTTTGAATTTATTATAAACTTTTCATTTTGTGCCCCTTTATAATTTTCATTTATAAAAGGTCCTTCTAAATGTGCTCCTAATACTTGAGCTCCTCCAGTTTTTCTACTTTTAGCTTTTTTAATAACTTCAAGTGCATCATAAACATGCTCTTTATCCATTGTCATTGTAGTTGGAAGAAAAGATGTTACACCATGTCTCATTATTGATTTTGAAATTGTCTCAATAGATTCATCAGTTGAATCCATTGTGTCTTTTCCCATATTTCCATGTATATGAATGTCAATAAGACCTGGAGATATATATTTACCATCAACATCTATAACTTCACAATCTTTTGGTATCTCATCAGCTATATCAATTATTTTTTCATCAAATACTAATATTTTATTTTCTAAAATTTGATTCTTTAATACTATTTTCCCATTAATTAAACATTTCACCTTATTCACCTACTCACTCAATACTATTTCATATTGATATTTATCTGTTCTAAATATCGATATGGTATACTCTATAGGATTACCTTCTTTATTATAAGAATTCCTATGAAGTTTAAGGGCTAAAGAACCTTCTTCTGTTTCAAGAAGCTTACTTTCTTCATCTGAAAGTATAATTGGCTCCATTACTTGCTCAGCTTTTTGTATCTTGTAGCCATATTTTTCATTCAAAACTCTATATAATGAAGAATTATCTAATATTCCTTTTGTAAGACCTTTACACATTTCTTCTGATAAATACACTATTTCTAATCCAAATGGCTCTCCATCTGTATATCTAAGTCTAATAATTTTATATATATTTGTTGTATTATCACTTATTCCAAGCTTTCTTTTTACTAAATCGTCTGGTAGTTCCATCTCAAAGGATAATATATCCGTTCTTATGTTTACTCCCTTTTCCTTCATTACATCAGTGAAACCTTTTACATTTGAGAACTGATACTTCTTTTTTTGCTTTGCGACGAATGTACCCTTTCCTTGTACCCTGTAAAGAAGACCTTCTGTAACTAAGCCAACAATAGTTTTATTCACTGTCATACGACTTACATTTTGTATATTACAAAGTTCTCTTTCTGGTATTATTGCATCACCTTCTTTAAGCTCACCTGTTTCTATCATCTCTCTTATTATGGCACTTAGTTGAGTATGCAATGGTATATTACTAGATTTATCTACTATTTTCATAAAATCACCACTTTTCAATATGGTATATACCAATTTTGGTATATACCAATTATACTTTAAAAGAAAATTTATTTCAATACTTTTAACTTATTTTGTAAAAATTTTAGGAAAATCTAAAGACAAAAAAGAAATTGGAGTTTATACTATATAAGAAGCTAAATAATTGAAAATACATGAATAATTACATTATTTATTATAAATTTCACTAATACTAATACATATACTGTGAAACACTACTACATAAGAGTAGTATGACTAAATTGTAAATATAAAATGAGAGGATGATTTTAATTTGATAAAAATAGGTGATTTTAATAAGCTTATAGTAAAGAGAAAAACAGAATTTGGATATTTCCTAGATGGACAAACTAATAACACAAAGGACGATGTGCTTCTTCACAATAGATTAATAGGAAAAAATGAAATAAATATAGGCGATGAAGTAAATGCTTTTATATTTAAAGATTCTGAGGATAGAACTGCTGCAACTTTAATACCTCCTTTAGCTAAAGTTGGAGATGTTGCATATCTAAAAGTAGTTGATAACACAGACATTGGTACTTTTATAGATATGGGGCTTACAAAAGACATACTAGTTCCTTTTAAAGCTAAGACTTATCCATTGTTTAGAGATGAAAAATATTTATTTTATATATATTTAGATAAAAGTGGAAGAATAGCTGCTACTACAGATATAGATTCATATTTAGAGACAGACCATACTTACAATGCAGGGGATGTGGTAAATGGAGTTGTGTATGGATTCCAAACCAACAACTCTGCTATGATATGTGTTGACAATAAATACGCTGGTGTAATCCTTCATAATGAATACTTTACAGAATTAAAAGCTGGAGATGTTCTTGAAAATTTACATGTTATAAAAATATATGATGATGGTAAATTAGGGCTTTCTCCTAGAGGAAACAGAAAAGATGAACTTGATACCTTAGAAAATAAAATTTTAAGCTATTTAGAAGGTTCAGATGGATATATGAGATTTAATGATAAATCTGACCCTAAAGATATTTCTATCTTATTTAATTCAAGTAAGAAAAATTTTAAACGTGCTCTTGGAGTACTTATGAAGAAAGACTTAATTTATCAAGATGAAGATGGAACTTATCTAAAGTAAATTATATAACACAAAAATCGAAGTAAAAATGAAAGATATTTTCTATTTCATATTTACTTCGATTTTTGTTTAAGTTACTACCTATATTTATTGCGCATTTACTACATCTATTATGTCTAATTCACAAATCTTTTTAATTGGTTTTCTTACTGATAGTAAAGTTATTAGTATCATAGTCACCACAATGATAAACAGTAAATCAAAAGGTATTTGCCACTCTATATGAAATTTTAATGTTACTAAAGATACAAATATATACCTATGTAATATTAATCCAAGTACACTACCCAATAAACACCCACTTAAAACATATGTACTTGATTCTACTATTACCATTTTTCTTAATTGCTTATTGGACATGCCTATTGCACGCATAATACCATAATAATTTATTCTACTTGTAACACTTATACTCATACTGTTTATGATATTAAACATACTTATAATCGCAATTATAAATACAAACCCATATACAAAAATTGCCATAGTGTAAAATGAATTTTTAGCTTCTAAGTTACCTTGTCGCTTATCTCGAACCTCTAAAGTATCATCTAGCATACTTCTTATATTTTGAATTAAATTTCCAGGAGCATCTTCATCAACTTGAGTATCAATTATTATATAGTCTTTTATACCTGTTACATTTGTAAAAGTATTTTCAGATGTTATAATATTTCCAATATATTTGTCTTTAACATCAAATGGAGTTGAAGAAAGTATACCCGCTACCTCTATCTCTTTCTTAGAATTTCCATTTTTAATATATATCTTATCTCCAATATTAAACCCATGACCTTCCTCTACCAATCCAAGATTTTCTGACTCTAATTTTTCTTCATTAATTTCCCCTTTTACTAGATACTTTTTAGCCCAGTTAAATTGATTCTTTTCATAAGAAATTAGCTGAGATTTTGCCCCTTTATTATCATATGTAGCCTCTATATCTGTCATCATTCTACTATATACTTTTTTTATTCCTTTGATATTACTTATTTCATTAATATCTTCTTTAGTAAGAACAGATTTAAAGTCAGGGTCAACAATAGATATATGAGCAGCTTCTGGCTTTATAGGTTTAAGTGCTTGATACATAAAGTCTATAAATACACTAAAACCTAAAAATAACACAATACTAATAGCAAATGAAGAAGTCATCAGTATAAAAGATTTTTTTCTTGAAAAAGCATGATTTATTCCCATAGAAGTATCAATTTTAGAACTTCTTGCATTAGCAATTTTACTTGCTTTTTCATTAGTTAAAATTTCTTTGAACATTAGATTTCCACGTATAGCACTTAGTGGCGATACTCGAGAAGCTTTTTTTGCTGGAACAACAGCTGATAATATTACTGTTAAAAATCCTACTATTATTCCAAACACAATACCTATAAAGCTAACCTTTAAAATTGGCATCGAACCAAATAACTCTGTATTCACATATTTGAGAAATATAGAGGATATAATGGTTACAATACTTCCTAATAACACCCCTATTGGAATAGCCTTTACACTTAGAATTAAACTTTCTAAAACAACAAATTTTTTGACTTGGAGTTTTGATGCTCCCAAGCAACGTAATAGTCCAAAAAATTTTATTCTCTCTACTACACCCATATTAAAACTATTGTATATCATGATAATACTTGCTATTAACACAAGTATAAAAAGTACTCCTGCTGTCAAGTAAAGTGGTTTAGAATAATCAGAGTCACCTTGACCTATAATAGAAAGTAATTTTTCATTTTTACCAACTTGTTTATCACTTAAGTTTAAGGTGTTTTTAATATCAGAGGTTGCTTTTCTAATATTAACTCTGTCTTTAAATGTAATATAATAATTATTATATGTTTCTGATTTTTCAATAGCTTGTATACCTAGTATTGAAAGCATCAATCCATGTTTATCTGAGGCTTTTAATCCTGCCATTGATGAATATACGCCTACTATCTTATAGTTTTTATCTCTCCCATCTGACAACCTTACTTTTATAAAGTCTCCTACTTTTAAATTAAATTCCTTAACTGCATCTATATCTATTAAAGTTTCATTCTCTCCAACAGGATAACGCCCTTTTATTATTTCTAGACCTAATTGTTTTGCTAAATCTTCATCTAAACCTTGTATCAAAATCTCCCTTGATTTAAATTCTCCATTTTTAGCAACTTGCCCTCTCCCATGGTGAGCTATATCTACTCTACTACTTATTTCTGATATAGCTTCTTCATTAAGATTTTTAAGTACTATGTGCCAATTTCCATCATCCTTAATAAATTGTACTTTTTGACATTGTATAGCCATATCTGCTAGTCCAAAAATAGCAGTAACTAAACATACTGCAATGACAATACATAAAATTGTAGTTTTATTTTTTTTCTTATGTACCTTTGCATACTGTGGTACTAGCTCTAAGTAGCTTCTCATTCTCTATTCACCCCCAGGTCTTTAAGCACTCCGTCAGAAACCTGCAGTATCCTATCTGCTGTAGAAGCTATATTTGTATTATGAGTTATCATAATAATAGTTTGATTATATTTTTCTGCTGTCACTTTTAAAAGTGAAATTACATCACTACTATTTTTACTGTCAAGATTTCCCGTTGGCTCATCTGCCAATATAATTGATGGCTTTGTAATCAGTGCTCTTCCAATTGCAACCCTTTGTTGCTGACCACCAGATAATTGATTTGGAAGATGGTTTTTTCTATCTTTAAGACCTAAAATTGTCAATACTTCATCTAGATAAATAGTATCTGGTTTTTTGTAATCTAGTAGTAAAGGAAATACTATATTTTGTTCCACAGTTAATTCAGGTATAAGATTATATGATTGAAAGACAAATCCTATATTACGACGTCGAAAAATAGTCTGTTTTTCTTCTTTCATTGAACATATTTCTTTACCATCAATAAATATTTTTCCTGAGGTTGGAGTATCAAGACCTCCTAAAAGATTTAATAATGTACTCTTACCTGAGCCAGATTCTCCAACTACAGTCACAAATTCTCCCTTAGAAATTGTAAATGATACATCTTTTAACGCCTCTACTTTTGTGTATCCATTTCCATATGTTTTACATAAATTATTAACCATAAGAATATCCATTTGCTCTCTCACCTTTCTAATTGATTAATATCATAATAATTCATACACCTTACTGTAAGATGTATCCTATCTTACATATTAGTAAGCTTTAAAAAACTTAGAGTAAATGTACATCCTTGTGAAAAATTACTTTCTACAGTGATGGTTCCATTGTGTTGTTCTATGATAGATTTGACTAGTGGCAACCCTAGTCCAAGACCTTGATTATTTTTTGAAAACTTACTCCTATAAAATCTTTTAAATATATGATGTATATCTTCAATATGAATTCCATTTCCAGTATCCCTTACTGAAATAATAGTTGTTATAGGTGTTTCAATCCACTCTATCATTATTTTATCGTTCTCTTTTGTATTATCTAATGCATTTTTTATAAGATTACTTAAAGCTTCTGACATCCATTCATAATCGCAAAATAAGTTTGTATTTTCTAGGCCTCTTATAGAGATAATCTTTCCTTCTTTTTCTGCTCTAGTTTCAAAACTATATAAAATTTTAGTAATCATTTTTTTTATGTTAACACTATTTTTGTTAAGAATTATTGTCTTTGAATCTATCTTTGTAATCTTTAATAAATTTTGTATCAATGATTCTATACGCTCTAATTCATTTTGACTCTTCTGGACAAAACCTTCAATAACTTCACTATTATGAATCTCTTCTTGCAATATTTGATTGTACATCATCAATGCAGTAAGTGGAGTTTTTAGTTGATGTGATATATCTGAAATTGTATTTTTAAGAAATTCTTTATTCTGTTTTTCTTTCAATATATGCGTGTTTAGAGATGTTGACATAGCATCTATTGAACCAAATAACTTTGATAAGCTACCTTCTTCATAAGTATTTAACCGTACATTTATATTTCCATTCATAAATGAATCAATTTTATAACTAGCTTCTTCTATCTTGTTTTGTTGCCTAAAAAAATACACATACAGTATAAAAATAATCAAAGCAAAGAACATAAATAAATACAGAAACATAGTTTTTATATATTTACTTTGAAACAATTTCACACTTGGCATAAAACTATCATCTGTATCAAAGTCATATCCAGCTGTATTTAAGATTTCTTTTCCTTTTAGAAGATACTTATCTTCATTAGTAGTGAATACTGCTGGTATTTTTGATTTATCAACACCCATACTCTGTAAATATCCAGCTATATTATAATCATGTTGTACCAATGCTCTTTTATAATCACTGGTTATATTTACAACTACTACTTGACCTACTACCATAAACATCAATAAAACGGATATAATCGCCAAAAAAAATATTTTTATGTCTTTATTAGAAAATATCTTCATATTAACACCCTCACTTTATAACATTCCATTTATAGCCCATTCTTCTAACTGTTAATAGAAATTTTGGATTTTCTGGATTATCTTCAATCTTATTTCTTAGTCTTCTTACATATACAGACAAAGTGTTATCATCTACAAAACTACCATTTCCATCCCATAGCTTGTCCAATATATTTTTTCTCGTAAGTACAATGTTTTTATTTTTCATAAGTAGGCACAATAATTTATATTCTGCTGTAGTAAGTTCCAGCTCAATTTCATTTTTAAAAACACGATTTTCAAGTAATTTAACAGTAATATTATTTGATTTTAATTCAGCTATATTTTCATTTGTAAAATTATAACGTCTAAACAAAGCTTTTATTCTTGAAATTAACTCATTTAATTTAAAAGGTTTTGTTATGTAATCATCTCCACCCATATCAAGCGCCATTACTACATTTACTTCTTCATCAGAAGCAGTTAAAAATATAATTGGCACATTAGAAATTTCTCTTACCTTTTTACAAATATCAAAACCATTACCATCAGGTAAGGATACATCCAAAAGCAGTAAATCATAATTTTTTTCTTTGTACATTTGCAATGCTTCTTTTACTGTTCTTGCTATATCAACACTAAATCCACTCTTTTGTATAGAAAATTCTAACCCATATATCAAACTTAAATCGTCTTCAACCAACAATATACTACTCATCTCAATCACTTCCATTTTATTTATTTTTATTTTTCATATATTATATACCTAACTTATTATATTTTTACTCTGTTAAAAATACAATACCTTGAAATCAATGATTTAAATATTTTAAAATTATTTTTATATGATTTTATATCATTAATTTAATACTTTGAAATCTTAATAATTAAAAAAGCTTAAAATACACTAAGTATTCTAAGCTTTATTTAATCATATTTTATATATTTATATTATTTATTTTTTTAAAATACTATTTTCAATACTGCCTTTATCAAACATTTCATTATCTTTACCATTACCTATAGAAATATCACTTATATTTCTAATATTTGTTGAATAGTTACCACTAAGTTCCATCTTATCGAAATTCATATGCCCTAGCTTTTGTATTACAAATCCCATTGATGCAAGTAAAATAGCAAATATTATATACTGACTAAAGTTACTCATATAATAATTTATAATGTTATATTCATTCCCTGTGACTGTTAACTGTTTTGTAGATAGCATAGTATATATATATTCAGTACAATTTATAAATACATATATACCATAAATAACCAACAAAATAGATAAACAGTACATTATAATTGAAACTTTTGATATTTTTTTAAATTGCTTCACTCCAAAACTTTTTTTCAACTTCTCAATAAAATTTTTCATTTTAACTCCTCCAATACATTATTTAATAAAATATAATAATATTAGTATATAGAGTTAATGTGTTTATAGTATTAAGTTTTAATGAATTTTATATGAGTTATTGATTTTGTATAAGCTTATTTCCAGCGCTTTAATGTTGGAAAGAAATTATTCATCATACTTCTTGCTTCATCTTCAGTCATACCTTTATTACTTTGAACCATAGGAGGTATACAGATTTCTATCATCTCTTCCATACTTATATCAGCAGTAAATTCACCATCTTTAAAACAATAGCTACAGTAATCATCACTTTTACTTCCATCTTTATTTGTTCCATACAATTCATTAGTACATCCCATTGGCATACCACAACATTGACAAAATCTAGTTTCTTCCATTATAATCACTCCTTGTATATTTTTCTTTGGCTCCTAACCATATTTAAATTATAGCAATATTAATATGACATGATTATGTCATATTAAAAATAAAAAGACTAATAAAATTATATATTAAGATATAAATTCTATTAGTCTATATTTTATTTACTCACTTAAATTTTTGATTCTTAAATAAAGGTTATATTCTATTTACTTTAGTCTTTATTGCTGCTTCTTTAACTGCTTCAGCAACATTTTTTACTACATTTTTATTAAATACATCTGGTAATATATATTCTGGACATATTTCTTCATCAGTTATTGTATTAGCAATTGCATATGCAGCTGCTATTTTCATTTCTTCATTTATTTCTTTAGCTTTCACATCAAGTGCCCCTCTAAATATTCCTGGGAATGCTAAAACATTATTAACTTGATTAGGGAAATCTGAACGACCAGTTCCCATTATAAACGCTCCACCTAATTTTGCTTCTTCTGGCATTATTTCTGGAGTAGGATTTGCCATTGCTAGTATTATTGGTTTTTCAGACATACTTTCAACCATTTCTTTTGTTACAGTTTTTGGACCTGAAACACCTATAAATACATCTTTACCTTTTATAACATCTTTCAAAGAACCTTTTTCATTTCTTATATTAGTTACATCTAACATTTCTTTTTGAACCAAATTTAATCTTTCCATGTTAGCTTCCAGTGCACCACTTCTGTTGCATAGTACTATATTTTTAACATTCATTTTAAGTAATATTTTTGCTATTGCTATGCCCGCAGCACCTGCTCCATTTATAACTATTTCTAAATCTTCTATTCTTTTGTTTTCAATTAACTTTATTGCATTTATTATTGCTGCTGCCACTACTATTGCAGTACCATGTTGGTCATCATGAAAAACAGGTATACTCAAAGATTTTTTTAATCTATCTTCTATTTCAAAACATCTTGGAGAAGATATATCCTCTAAATTTATTCCTCCAAATACTGGTTCCATTAATTCCACAGACTTAACTATTTCATCTACATCATTAGTCTTTAAACATATTGGAAAAGCATCTACATCTCCAAATTGCTTAAATAATATAGATTTACCTTCCATAACAGGTATAGCTGCTTCAGCACCAATATTGCCTAATCCAAGTACAGCACTTCCATCACTAACTACTGCTACTAAATTACCTTTAGAAGTATATCTATAAACATCCTCTTGATTTTCATGTATTTTTAGACAAGGTTCTGCAACACCTGGCGTATATGCTGTTGATAAATCATCCTTAGTTTTAACTTCTACCTTACTTTCTACATTTATTTTCCCTTTATTAACTTCATGCATTTCTAATGCCAATTTTGCGTAATCCTTAGACATCAATCTTCCTGCTACTCAAAATATGGTCAAATATATCCATATCGAGATTTTTCCTTCTTCACTGAACCTCGCCTTGCCTAAG
>NZ_JAGWCZ010000022.1:0-44039 GCF_020657855.1 Clostridioides sp. ZZV14-6153
CGGGTGTAGCTCAATGGTAGAGTTCTGGCCTTCCAAGCCAGCTGTGAGGGTTCGATCCCCTTCACCCGCTCCAAAAAGCGTGGGTGCATAGCTCAGCTGGATAGAGCAACGCCCTTCTAAGGCGTGTGTCCGGGGTTCGAATCCCTGTGCGCTCACCACATATATATTGGGGATTAGCCAAGTCGGTAAGGCACATGACTTTGACTCATGTATGCGTAGGTTCGAGTCCTGCATCCCCAGCCAAATAAAAACATGGTCTATTAGCTCAGTCGGTAGAGCACCTGACTTTTAATCAGGGTGTCCCGCGTTCGAGTCGCGGATAGATCACCAATGGAGAGGTGTCCGAGTGGTTTAAGGAGCTGGTCTTGAAAACCAGTGACTTCGAAAGGGGCCGTGGGTTCGAATCCCACCCTCTCCGCCAAATGCCCAGATAGCTCAGTCGGTAGAGCAGGGGACTGAAAATCCCCGTGTCGGTGGTTCGATTCCGCCTCTGGGCACCAGAATATGGCGGTATAGCTTAGTTGGCTAGAGCGTTCGGTTCATACCCGAAAGGTCATAGGTTCGACTCCTATTACCGCTACCAAAATTTAATGTGGGCCATTAGCTCAGTTGGTTAGAGCGCCCGGCTCATAACCGGTAGGTCTGGGGTTCGAGTCCCTGATGGCCCACCACATTAAATTAAAGATCTATGGTGGGTATAGCTCAGTTGGTTAGAGCGCCAGATTGTGGCTCTGGAGGTCGTGAGTTCGACTCTCATTATCCACCCCAACTAATATGGTCTATTAGCTCAGTCGGTAGAGCACCTGACTTTTAATCAGGGTGTCCCGCGTTCGAGTCGCGGATAGATCACCAAAAAGGTGGCGACATAGCCAAGTGGTAAGGCAGTGGACTGCAACTCCTTGATCCCCAGTTCGAATCTGGGTGTCGCCTCCAATAAAATGCGCTCATAGCTCAACTGGATAGAGTGTCTGACTACGAATCAGAAGGTTAGGGGTTCGAGTCCCTTTGGGCGCACCATATAAACATCGAGGGATTATAGCTCAGCTGGGAGAGCACCTGCCTTACAAGCAGGGGGTCACAGGTTCGAGCCCTGTTAATCCCACCAGTGTAAACCTCTAGTAATTTTACTAGAGGTTTTATTTTTGATTAAAAAAGATTTATATTTAGGAGGTAAAAAATTTGTATATAATTATAGGAAATGAAATAGTTGATAGTGAAGAACTTAAAATAATCATAGATAAAAATAGTAAATTCAAAGTTGAGAAGGATTTAAGTAAAAGTACAAAAAGAGAGGATGTAATAGCTTATCAATTAAGTATAAATTTGGATTACTTAGATACTATTATAAGTGAACAAGATGAGTATATGACTTTATCTGATGAGGAAAAGTTTGATGAGTATATGACTTTATCTGATGAACTTGCACTAGATTTAGAAGAACTTATGCCAAAGTACACAATAATAAATGCTAGAGCATATAAATTAGATGAGGTAGAAGGAGTAGTAAAAATAATACTAGTTATAGCATATGCAGATTTAGGTCATCTAAAACTTTCTGATGTAATAAAACGTTTGTTAAGACAGATAGATTAAGATATGAACTATATTGAGAAAAGTATGTGAAATATTACGTAAAGATGAAAATAATTATGTAAACAGAGAAAAAAATAGTATAAAATAAAATCAATTGTAGAAATTTTCACACAAGTTTGTCTGAAATTCCATAAAAAATCCCTTAATTTTAGTGAGGTAAATTGAGTTTAGACAGTCTAAAAGTTATATATATTTATAAATTTATCTTATTAATTAAGGAACTTGCTTAAACATCTTCAAAAATAAAGTATTTTAGTCTATAATCTTTAATATTACACAAACAATAAAGGAGAAGAATAGAGTATGCTTAAAAAGTTTAATAAAATACTAGTAGCTAATAGAGGCGAAATAGCTATAAGAATATTTAGAGCCTGTTCAGAATTGGGGATAAAAAGTGTTGGTATATATAGTAAAGAAGATAAATATGGATTATTTAGAACAAAAGCAGATGAATCGTATTTAATAGGGGAAGGCAAAGGTCCAATAGATGCATACCTAGATATGGATGGAATAATAGACTTAGCAAAGAGAAAAAAAGTTGACGCTATACATCCAGGATATGGTTTTCTAGCAGAAAATGCAGAATTTGCTCGTAAATGTGAAGAAAATGGAATTACTTTTATAGGCCCATCATCTAAAGTAATGAATATGATGGGGGATAAGATAAACTCTAAAAAAATTGCAAAAGAAGTTAATGTTCAAACTATACCAGGAGTGGAAAAAGCAATAAGAAGTACTGAAGAAGCAAAAGAAGTTGCAAATAAAATAGGTTATCCTGTTATGATAAAAGCATCTAATGGTGGTGGCGGTAGAGGTATGAGAATCGTACATCATGAAAAAGATTTAGAACTTGAATATGAAACTGCTTGTAGTGAATCAAGAAAAGCTTTTGGTGAAGATATTATATTCATAGAAAAATATATAGCTGATCCAAAGCATATAGAAGTTCAAATATTAGGGGATAACTATGGAAATATAGTTCATTTATACGAAAGAGATTGTTCTGTTCAAAGAAGACATCAAAAGATAATAGAATATGCACCAGCATTTTCATTAGATGAAAAAGTAAGAAAAGAAATATGTGATGATGCAGTCAAGTTATCAAGATATGTAGGATATTCTAATGCAGGGACACTAGAATTCTTAGTAGATGCAAATGGTGGTCATTATTTTATAGAAATGAATACAAGAGTACAAGTTGAGCATACTGTAACAGAAATGGTTACAGGAATAGATATAGTTCAAAGTCAAATATTAATAGCTCAAGGATACAGTTTAGATAGTGAAGAAATAAATATAAAATCACAAGATGATGTTGAAATAAGAGGATATTCTATCCAATGTAGAATAACTACAGAAGACCCTAAAAATAGATTTATGCCAGACACAGGTAAAATTCAAGTTTATAGAACTGGTTCAGGATTTGGTATAAGACTAGATGGTGGAAATGGATTTACAGGAGCAAACATAAGTCCTCACTATGATAGTTTATTGGTTAAGACAATATCTTGGGATAGAACATTCCAAGGAGCAATAAATAAAACTATAAGATCTATAAAAGAACTTAGAGTTAGAGGTGTTAAGACTAACGTAGGATTTTTAGTTAATGTCTTAAATAATCCTATATTCTCAAATGGTAAATGTAGTACTAAATTTATAGATGAAAATCCAGATTTATTTGAAATAACAGAAAGTAAAGATAGAGGAACAAAATTACTTCAATTTATAGGTGATGTAATTGTAAATGATAACGCTTGTCAAGAAAAACCATTATTTGATGCGTTACATGAACCAAGAATGAATAAAGATGGTTCAAAGGCAGAAGGAAGTAAGATACTTTTTGATAAGTTAGGTAAATCTGCATATATAGAAAAAATAAAAAATGATAAAAAACTATTATTAACAGATACAACAATGAGAGATGCACATCAATCATTATTGGCAACAAGATTAAGAACATATGACTTACTAAAAGCTGCTAAACCAACAGAAAAATATCAAAAAGATTTATTCTCACTTGAAATGTGGGGTGGAGCTACTTATGATGTTGCATATAGATTCTTAAAAGAGTCACCTTGGCGTAGATTACAAAAACTAAGAGAAGAAATACCAAGTATAATGTTCCAAATGTTGCTTAGAGCATCAAATGGAGTTGGATATAAAAACTATCCAGATAATGTAATAGAAGAATTTACAAAAGAGTCTGCTAAACAAGGAATAGATGTATTTAGAATATTCGACTCATTAAACTGGGTTGAAAATATGAAACCATCTATTAATACAGCTCTAGAAACTGGAAAAATAGTTGAAGCAACTATGTGTTATACAGGTGATATATTAGATAAGACTAAAACTAAATATGACTTAGAATATTATATTAAGATGGCAAAAGAGTTAGAAAGTTTAGGAGCAGATATAATAGCAATAAAAGATATGTCAGGACTTCTTAAACCATACTCTGCTTACACATTAGTCAAAGAACTAAAGAAAAATGTAAAAGCACCAATACATTTACACACTCATGATACAAGTGGAAATGGTGTGGCAACTTGTTTGATGGCATCAGAAGCTGGTGTAGATATAATTGACGCTGCATTAGAATCTATGGCAGGGCTTACAAGTCAACCATCGCTTAATGCAATAGTAGAAGCTCTTAAAAATACAGAAAGAGATACAGGTATAGATTTATTTGGATATGATGAGTTAGGAAAATACTATAAGGATTTAAGAAAAGTTTATAACAAATTTGAAAGTGACTTAACTAACTCTTGTGCAGAAATATATAATTTTGAAATACCAGGAGGTCAATATACAAACTTAAAACCTCAAGCTGATAGTTTAGGATTAGTTAATAGATTTGATGAAGTTAAAGAAAAATATAAAGAAGCTAATGAAGTTGTAGGAGATATAATAAAAGTAACACCATCTTCAAAAGTTGTAGGAGATTTAGCTATCTTTATGACTAAAAATAAATTAGATAAAGATAATATAATAGAAGAAGGTAAGAACTTATCATTCCCAGATTCTGTTGTAGACTACTGTAAAGGTATGATTGGTCAACCAGAAGGTGGCGTACCAAAAGATTTACAAGAAATAGTTTTAAAAGGTGAAGAAGCTATTACAGTAAGACCAGGTTCACTATTACCAGCAGAAGATTTTGATGAGATAGCAAAATATCTAAATGAAAAATATGATATAAATGCAAATATAAGAAATGTTATAAGTTATGCTTTATATCCAAAAGTTTATGAAGACTATATTAAACATTTACAACATTATAATGATATATCTAAACTTGAAAGTGATGTATTCTTCTATGGATTAAATAAAAATGAAGAATGTGAAGTAGAAATAGAAGAAGGTAAAGTATTAACAATAAGATTAGTTGAAGTTGGCGAAGTTAAAGAAGATGGATTTAGAACTATAGGTTTTGAATTAAATGGAATGGTTAGAGAAGTGGAAATAAAAGATAGAAACTTCTCTGGAAAAGTTACTAATGTTGAGAAAGCTGATATGAATGATCCACTTCAAATCGGAGCAAGTATACCAGGAAAAGTTATAAAGATAATGGTTAAAGAAGAAGATGAAGTAAAAGCAAATCAACCATTAATAGTTATAGAAGCAATGAAAATGGAAACTATAATAGTTGCTAAGACTGATGGAGTAATTAAATCAATTAAAGTAAAAGAAGATGATATGGTTGAAGATAAACAATTATTAATGATAATGAAATAATTGAATTAAAATAACTTATAAAACACTCTAAAATATTTTTATTAAATATTTAGAGTGTTTTTATTTATTTAAATTAAATATTTGTTAAAAAAAAGAGGAAAATTATATCCCTATGTAGAAATAAAGCTAGTAAGGAAAATGTTATCTAAAAATTCTAAAAATAATAAACATTTTCTAGACTATTTCTTAGGAAATAACAGCTAAGAGAAAATACATAAATTTAAAAGGTGGGTGCTTATATGAAAGTTTATGATAGTAATATGTTGAGAAATGTAGCGGTATTAGGACATAGCGGATGTGGTAAAACAAATCTAATCGAAACTATAGCTTACACAGCAAACACTAATAAGATACCTAAATTAACTGACAAGGTAAATATGACTTATAGTATGGGATTAATACCTATAGAATATAATGACTATAAGTTTAACTTATTGGATACTCCAGGATATTTTGACTTTAGCGGAGACGTTGTATCATCTCTTAGAGCAAGTGATGCAGCAATAATAGTAATAGATGCAACAGCACCTATTCAAGTTGGTACAGAGAAATCATTAGAACTAACTGAGAGTATTCCTAAGATAATGTTTATAAATAAAATAGATAATGAAAAAGCAAGATATAAAGATGCAATAGCAATGTTAAGAGAAAAATACAATAATAAGATAGTTCCAATGATAAGTCCTATATACAAAGATAAAAACTTTGTCAAGTTACATAATGTATTTGAAAATATAGATGATTTAGAAGGTGAATTTAAAGAACAAGCTATGAGTGTAAAAGAAGCTTTAATGGAACTTATAGCAGAAACAGATGACCAAATATTAGATAAGTATTTTAATGGAGAAGAGTTAACTACAGAAGAAATCCAAAAAGGTATTGTTATAGGTATACAAAGAGGAGATATTATACCTGTAATATGTGGTTCAACTATAAATAACATAGGGACAAAAGAAATATTAGATACAATATCAAATTATATAGAACCTATATTTACAGAAGAGAGTAAGCCATTTAAAGGATTAGTATTTAAAACTATGGTCGACCCATTTGTAGGAAAAATGTCATATATAAAAATTACTCAAGGTACAATTTCTAAAGATAAAGAAATTTTTAATATAAACAAAAACATAAAAGAAAAAATAGCTAACATATATACATTGAGAAATAGTGAGTTAGTTGAAATAGAAAAAGCTAAGGCTGGTGATGTGGTAGTTGTAACTAAAGTTAATTCTCTAAAAACAGGAGATACTATATCTGTAGATAAAGATGCAGAAGCTTTAGATAAGATAGATTTCCCAAAACCACAAATATATTATGCTGTCAATCCTAAAAATAAGGGTGATGAAGAAAAGGTAGCTGCTGTATTAAACAAACTTGTAGAGGAAGACCCTACATTACATTGGTATAGAAATACAGAGACAAAGCAAGCTCTTTTAGGAGGACAAGGGGAACTTCACATAAAAACAATTAAAAATAAAATGAAAGATAAGTTTGGGGTAGATGTTGAATTAAATGACCTTAAAGTTCCTTATAGAGAAACTATAAAGGAAACAGCTGATGTACAAGGGAAACATAAGAAACAATCAGGTGGCCATGGTCAATATGGAGATGTAAAGATAAGATTTGAAAGATGTGAATCTGATTTTGAATTTGCAGAAGAAATATTTGGTGGTTCTGTACCAAAACAATATATACCAGCAGTAGAAAAAGGTTTAAAAGATTCTATGCAAAAAGGGGTATTGGCTGGTTTCCCTGTTACAAATATAAAGGCTACACTTTATGATGGTTCATATCATGATGTAGATTCTTCTGAAATGGCTTTTAAGATGGCAGCAAGTGCAGCCTTTAAAAAAGGTATGGAGGAAGCTCATCCAATATTATTAGAGCCTATTATGAAACTTAAGATAACTGTTCCAGAAGAATATATGGGAGATGTTATGGGAGATATAAACAAGAGAAGAGGTAAAATATTTGGTATGGAGCCAGATAATAAAGGAAAACAAATAATATTTGCAGAGGCTCCACAAGCAGAGACATTTAAATATGCAATAGATTTAAGAGCAATGACACAAGGTAGAGGATACTTTGAAATGGAATTAGAAAGATATGGAGAAGTTCCATCACAATTTGCAGAAAAAATAATTGGATTAGTTACTGCAAAGTAATAAAGAAGATATAATATTATATAATTAATATCCATCTATTATATAATATTATATAAAAATAATTTTGTAATTAAAGCTAGGTATATGCTTATTTTAAATAAGTATATATCTAGTTTTTATGTGTTTTTATAAAAAACAAGAAAAAATCAAATTAAAGTAATAAAAAATGTGAAGAATAAAAGATACTTTCTTAAACTGTTTTAATAAAAGAAAGTATCTTTTTATATTATTATTTTTAGAAATGTTTAATAATAATGATATGAAGGTATATTTACAAATACAAGGTATAGATACATTAAAAATAAATTAATAACCAAGAATTTTAAAACTTAATTATTGTAAATGTAAGAAGTAGAAGCTTATATTTAAAAAAAGATGGACACTTACATTTAAATTATTATGAAAAAAATAAATTTACACAATTTAGGGCTTTAAAAATTTAAATAATAGGTGTAAAATAGTAGTCAAAGAAAGTCAAAAATAAAAAGGTGTGTGGTGATATAAATGGCAACTATGACAGATATAATTGAAAAATTTATTAAAGATTTGATGGAAGAAGATAGTAGTATACAAATTCAAAGAAATGAACTAGCAAACTTGTTTAGTTGTGCACCATCACAAATAAATTATGTTTTAACGACAAGGTTTACCATAGATAAAGGTTATTATATAGAAAGCAAAAAAGGTGGCGGAGGATATGTTCAGATAGAAAAAATACGAAGAAGTAAAGATGGACATATTAGAGAAATATTGAATGAAAGAATAGGAAGCCAAATATCCTATAAGAAGGCAAAAGAGTTGGTAGAAAGTTTGAGAGAATCAGACTTGATTAGCGAAAGAGAATTAAAACTAATATTATATGCAATAGATGATAAGTCATTATGTATGCCAGTATATGAATTAAAAGAGAAGGTAAGGTCTAATGTTTTAAAGAATATAATAATAGGAGTATTTAGTATAGAGGAGTGATAATTTATGCTATGTCAAAAATGTAATAAGAATAAAGCATCTGTATATTACAATAAAATAGTCAATGGAGAAAAGACTGAAATGTATTTGTGTAGTGAATGTGCTAAAGAGAATACAGAGATGAATTTTAATTTAGATATGCCTTTTTCAATGATGGATATATTTTCTAACTTAGGATTTCAACCTAAAAAAGAGCTTGAAGAAAAGTTAGTTTGCCAAAAATGTAATATGACATATAGTGAATTTAAGAATAATGGAAGATTTGGATGCAGTGAATGTTACAATGCATTTAGCAGTCAAGTAAATCCAATGCTTCAAAATATACATGGCCATATAGAACATATAGGTAAGGCTCCTAAAAAATCATTTTATAAAATAAGTGTAGAAAATGAGATTAGAGAATTAAAAGAAGATTTAGATAGAGCTATAAAAAATGAAGAGTATGAATTAGCTGCTCAATTTAGAGATAAGATTAAGTATTTAAAAGGCTCTATTGACTAAGATTGGAGTGATATTATGAAAGAGAATATAGTCATGAAATCAAGAGTTAGGCTAGCTAGGAACTTGAACAATTATCCTTTTCCAAATAGATTAGATAAAGAGTGTGCTATGGAAATAATAGAAAAGGTAAAAAATGCATTTATGAATTCTAGTTTAGAACATAAAGAAGAGTTTGATTTCTATAAGATTGAAGATTTAGACCAATCTAAAAAGATGCTTATGGTTGAAGAGCATATGATAAGTCCAGACTTAGCAGAAAATGATAAAAGCGCTGTTATAGTAAAAAAAGATAAAACTGTAAGTATAATGATAAATGAAGAAGACCATATAAGAATACAAACTATATGTGATGATTTAAATTTAGAAAATGCTTATAACATAGCAAATGAGATAGATGATTTATTAGAATCAAATTTAGAATATGCATTTAGTACAAAGTTGGGTTATCTAACATCTTGCCCAACTAACACAGGAACTGGAATGAGAGCTTCTGTGATGATGCACTTGCCTGCATTAAGTCAATTAGGTTATATGGATGAACTTTATAAGATTTCATCACAAATAGGTATAGCAATAAGAGGTATATATGGAGAGCGAACAGAAGCATTGGGAAATATATACCAAATATCTAATCAGCTTACACTTGGAAGAACAGAGTCTAATATTATAGAGAATGTAAGTGGCCTTACAAAGGATGCAATTTCAAAAGAAGTGAAAGCCAGAGAAATATTACAAAAAAAATTGGGTATAAAATTAGAAGATAAAATATTTAGGTCAATAGGAACACTTGAAAATTCAAGGGTAATGAGTAGTTCAGAGGCAATGAGCCATCTATCAAATATAAAAATGGGAATAGAAATGAACTATATAAAAAAATTAGATTTAAAAGCTATAGAACAACTTATGATAGGTATACAACCAGCACATCAGTCAATAATGTATAAGAGTGATGATGTTGAGAATAGAGATATAAATAGAGCAACATACATTAGAGAAACTTTGGAAAAATTAAGAGGAGGGATAAATTATGAACTTCAATAGATTTACACAAAGAGCTAAAAAAGCAATTGATTTAGCGTTTGAGTCTGCTAAAAACTTAGGACATAATATTGTTGGAAGCGAGCATATACTTTTAGGTCTTTTAAAAGAAGAAGAAGGAATAGCTGCCAAAGTTCTAAGTAAGGTTGGATTTACAGAGGCTTATTTAGAAGGCAAAATAATTGATATGGAAGGTAAGGGTGAAGGAATCCCAGAGGATATAGTATTAAGCCCAAGAAGTAAACAAATATTGGAACTATCAGGAATGTTTGCAAATAAATTAAAAACAAATTATATAGGAACTGAGCATATATTATTAGCTATTATTCAAGAAGGTGAAGGAATAGCCAATAAAGTTTTGAACTATGCAGGTGTAAATGACAGAACTCTAGCCCAATTAACAATTGATATGATGGGTATAAGTGATAATAATCAATATAAATCAGAAAATAGTTACACGGGCAACCAAAATCAAACAGAGTCTAAGATTCTCGATAAATATGGAAGAAATCTTACACTATATGCAAAACAAAATAAAATAGACCCTGTTATAGGAAGAGAAAAAGAAATACAAAGAGTTATACAAATATTAAGTAGAAGAACTAAAAACAATCCTGTGCTAATAGGAGACCCAGGAGTAGGTAAAACAGCTATAGCTGAAGGTCTAGCAACAAACATAGCATTAGGTAATGTTCCAGAAACACTAAAAAGTAAAACGCTGTATTCTTTAGAGATGGGTTCTTTATTAGCTGGTGCTAAGTACAGAGGAGAATTTGAAGAAAGAATTAAAGAAGTTGTAGATGAAGTTGTTAAAAACGGAAATATAATTTTATTTATAGACGAGATGCATACCATAATAGGAGCTGGGTCTACAGGAGAAGGCTCTATAGATGCGTCAAATATATTAAAACCTGCGTTAGCTAGAGGCGAAATACAAGTTATAGGTGCAACAACAATAGATGAGTATAGAAAGCATGTTGAAAAAGACTCTGCACTAGAAAGAAGATTCCAACCAGTTATGGTGGATGAACCAAGTAAAGAAGATTCAATAAAAATATTAGAAGGATTGAGAGATAAATATGAAGCTCATCACAAAGTCAAAATAACTGATGATGCTATAAAAACAGCTGTAGAATTATCAACTAGATATATATCAGATAGATATCTACCAGATAAAGCGATAGATTTGATTGATGAAGCAGCATCAAAAGTTAGGCTAAAGGAAAATACTCCTCCAGCCGAAATAAAAAAATTAGAATTAGAAATAGAAAATATAGATAAAGAAAAAGAAGAGGCAGTAAGATGCCAAGATTTCGAGAAAGCAGCAAAAATAAGAGATGAGCAAGGTATACTTAAAAAACAATTAGAAGATGTTAGAGAAAGATGGAATAAATCATCTAAACATTCTGATTTAGTTGATGGAGAAGTCATTGCTGAAGTAGTAGGTTTATGGACAGGAATACCTGTTAATAAAATTCTTGAGGAAGAAGCTGATAGACTTTTAAAACTTGAAGAAATCTTACACAATAGAGTTATAGGTCAAGAACAAGCAGTAAAATCTATTTCCAAGGCAATAAGAAGGTCAAGAGCGGGTCTTAAGGATCCTAATAGACCAATTGGTTCATTTTTATTTTTAGGGCCTACAGGAGTAGGAAAAACAGAATTATCTAAGGCATTAGCAGAAGTGCAATTTGGAGATGAAAATCAAATAATAAGAATTGATATGTCTGAATATATGGAAAAACATGCTGTATCAAGAATGATAGGTTCACCTCCTGGTTATATAGGTCATGATGAAGGAGGTCAATTAACTGAAAAAGTAAGAAGAAACCCATATTCAGTTATTTTATTTGATGAGATAGAAAAAGCTCATCCAGATGTGTTTAATATTCTATTACAAATTCTAGATGATGGTAGATTAACAGATTCAAAAGGAAGAACTGTTGACTTTAAGAATACTATTGTTATAATGACATCAAATGTTGGTGCATCTACAATTGGTAGACAAAAAACTTTAGGGTTTAGTATAGCTAAAGGAGACGAAGAAGAAAAGTCTCAATATGAAAAAATGAAAGAAAACATAATGGGTGAATTAAAGCAAAGATTTAGACCAGAGTTTTTAAATAGAATAGATGATATAATAGTTTTCCATTCATTAAATGCAGAACACATATCTAAAATAGTAATTTTAATGGTAGACAAATTACAAGAAAGACTAAAAGATATGGATATAAAACTAGAAATGAGTGATGAAGCTATAAATTTAATTTCTAAATCTGGGTTTGATTTGGAATATGGAGCAAGACCTCTTAAAAGAGCCTTACAAAAAGAACTAGAAGATGAGTTATCTGAAGCGATTTTAAAAGGTGATGTAAAAAAAGGAAGTAATATAATAGCAAAAGTTAAAGATGAAAAAATAGTTTTTGAAACTAAATAATTCAATAGAGTTGCATTTTAAAATCTTATAGATATAAGTTTTATAGTTTAAAGAAAATTTTAAGGGCAATGAATCTATAATAATTCATTGTCCTTAATTATTTTATTTAATCTTTACCTATTCTCTTTCACATATGCTAAAATTATAGTATAGAATAATAAATTAAGGATGATTAAAATATGGCAAAAATAAAAACTAAATATGTATGTCAATCCTGTGGATATGAAACAGCTAAGTGGCTTGGAAAATGTCCAGAGTGTACAAAATGGAATACATTTGTAGAAGAAGTAGATCAAAAAAGCACAAAAAAAGAGGTCTTTATAATAGATAAATCTTCATCTAAACCAGTTAGTATAACTTCAATAGAGAGCAAAGAAGAAGAAAGGTTTACAACAGATATAAAAGAATTAGATAGAGTACTTGGGGGAGGTATAGTTAAAGGTTCTCTAGTACTTGTTGGTGGAGACCCTGGTATAGGTAAATCCACACTTTTAATTCAAGTTTCTAGTAATGTAGCTAAGTTAGGAAAGACTGTTTTATATATAACTGGAGAAGAATCAGAATCACAGATAAAAATGAGAGCAAAAAGATTAGGTATTAATTCAGAAAATTTATATATATTTGCCGAAAATAATTTAAGTATAATTGAATCTTATTTAGAAAGTGTAAATCCAGAATTAATAATTCTAGACTCAATTCAAACTGTCTTTAGTCCAGAAATATCTTCAGCACCAGGAACTGTCAGTCAAATTAAAGAAGGTACTTCAAAATTCATGAAGATTTCTAAAAAAATGGGAATTTCAACATTCATAGTTGGTCATGTAACCAAAGAAGGTTCACTAGCAGGGCCAAAATTATTAGAGCATATGGTTGATACTGTTTTATATTTTGAAGGTGAAAGATATAATACATATAGATTAGTAAGGGCTGTTAAAAATAGATTTGGTTCAACAAATGAACTTGGGGTATTTGAAATGAGGGACTTGGGATTAGTAGAGCTTGATAACCCGTCTAAGATTTTGATATCTGAAAAACCAAAAGATGTAGCAGGCTCAGTTATAATATCTACTGTAGAAGGTACAAGACCAATGTTACTTGAATTACAAGCATTAGTTTCGCCGACAAGTTTTGGTATAGCAAGAAGAACATCTACAGGAGTAGATTATAATAGAGTTGGTATGTTATTAGCAGTCTTAGAAAAACGTGTTGGTCTGCAAATACAAAATCAAGATGTATATATAAATATAGTTGGAGGTATAAAGATAAATGAACCTTCGATTGACTTAGGAATAGCTATTTCTGTAGCATCTAGTTTTAGAAATATACCTATAGATGAAGATATAGCTGTTACAGGAGAGGTAGGGCTTACAGGAGAAGTTAGATCAGTAAGTTTTATAGAAAAAAGAATTGCTGAGTGCAAAAAACTTGGATTTAAAAAGATAGTAGTTCCTAGAAGTAATTATGAGGTTGTAAAAGATACTAAGGGTATAGAAATATGGCCAGTAGATAACTTAAGACAAGCTATAAATATAGTACTTGGGAGGAATCAATAAATATGGAGAATTTTTTGGATAATAAAAATATGCTGTATGCATTAAAAATGATATCTCCTGGAACCCCTCTTAGATTAGGTCTAAACAATGTACTAAGAGCTAAGACTGGTGGTTTAATTGTAATTGCGACAAATGAAGATGTAATGAAAATAGTAGATGGAGGATTTGCTATAAATGCAGAGTATTCACCATCATATCTATATGAATTAGCCAAAATGGATGGAGCGATAGTTTTAAGTGGTGATGTAAAGAAAATATTATTTGCTAATGCACAACTTATACCAGATTACTTTATAGAAACGTCAGAGACTGGAACTAGACATAGGACGGCAGAAAGAGTAGCAAAACAAACTGGTGCTATAGTCATAGGAATTTCACAAAGAAGAAATGTTATAACAGTTTATAGAGGAAATGAGAAGTATGTGGTCGAAGATATATCTAAGATATTTACTAAGGCAAATCAAGCAATACAAACTTTAGAAAAATATAAAACAGTATTAGACCAAGCTATAACTAATTTAAATGCTCTAGAGTTTAATGATTTGGTAACTATTTATGATGTAGCACTAGTCATGCAGAAAATGGAAATGGTAATGAGAGTTACAAGTATAATTGAAAAATATGTAATAGAATTGGGGGATGAAGGAACTTTAGTAAGCATGCAATTAGAGGAATTAATGGGTACAACTAGAATAGATCAGAAATTAATATTCAAAGATTATAACAAAGAAAATACTGAAAT
Source organism: Clostridioides sp. ZZV14-6153 (assembly GCF_020657855.1). Taxonomy (NCBI): domain Bacteria; kingdom Bacillati; phylum Bacillota; class Clostridia; order Peptostreptococcales; family Peptostreptococcaceae; genus Clostridioides; species Clostridioides sp. ZZV14-6153. Next base: position 14,737 of record NZ_JAGWCZ010000022.1, read on the forward strand.
AAAAGAACTTATGAAAAAAGTTAAAAATTTAAATTCAGAAGAACTAATAGAATTATTTAATATGGCAAAACTATTAGGGTATAGTGGATTTTCAGAAAGTATGGATATGCCTATAAAAACAAGAGGCTATAGAATTCTTAGCAAAATACATAGACTACCAACAGCAATAATAGAAAACTTAGTAAATTATTTTGAAAACTTCCAAGAAATATTAGATGCATCTATTGAAGAGTTAGATGAAGTTGAAGGAATAGGCGAAATAAGAGCAACATATATAAAAAATGGACTTATAAAAATGAAACAATTAGTATTATTAGATAGACACATATAATGAATTTTAAGTGAATTTTACTACTTTTTTCTTGAATATAATATACACTTTGGTCTATAATAGATAAGTATAACTAGGGGGTGAAGCATTGATAAGGAAAGTAACAAGGATATTGTTTATTTTACTTGGATTTACGATAGGTATAACGACCTATTTAACATTGATGAGAGATTTTGAAATATTAACATTTGGAAAAGAAACGTATGGTTATATAGCAGCTGTAGTAGCAGGTATAGTAATAGCTATTTTAGGATATCTTATAGAGCCGTGGGTTGTAAATAGAACAAAAGAAATTGCTAAAGTTGTGGATAAAGAGTTATCAAAATATCCTCAAACGGATATATTATTAGGGTCTATGGGTCTTATAGTAGGATTCGTAATTGCATATTTATTGAGTGGATTAGTAAACAGAATACCAATAGTAGGTGGAATACTATCTTTACTATTATATTTATTCCTAGGATATCTTGGAATGAAAGTTGCGCTTAAAAGTAAAAATGATTTATTTAATATTGGAAAATTAGGAAGATTAGCAAATCCTATTAAAGATAAGGATAAAGACAAAGATAATAAAAAAGAAGTAAAGGCGATACCTCCAAAAGTATTAGATACAAGTGTAATAATTGATGGAAGGATAGCTGATATTTGCAAAACAGGATTTGTAGAAGGAAAACTTATTATCCCTGCTTTTGTTTTGGAAGAACTAAGACATATTGCAGATTCTTCAGATGATTTAAAAAGAGTAAGAGGTAGAAGAGGTCTGGATATATTAAATATAATTCAGAAAGAATTAAATATAGAGGTTGAAATAAGTGAAAGAGACTTTGATGATATAGCAGAAGTTGATAGTAAATTATTAAAGCTTGCCCAAGTATTAAATGGAAAAGTTGTTACTAATGATTATAACTTAAATAAAGTTGCTCAATTTCAAGGTGTTGAAGTATTAAATATAAATGAGTTGGCTAATGCTATAAAACCAGTTGCAATACCAGGTGAAGATATGGTTGTTCAAGTGGTTAAAGAAGGAAAAGAAGCTCAACAGGGTGTTGCATATCTAGATGATGGAACTATGATAGTTGTTGATGGAGGAAGAAAACATATGAATGAGACTATAAAAGTTTTAGTAACTTCTGTTCTTCAAACTCCTGCTGGTAGAATGATATTTGCAAAACCTAAAAATTGATATATTCAAATAAACCTAAAATTTGGGCTGTTTATTGTAAATAGATGGTCCAAATTTATTTATTTATAACGATAATGTTTAATGTATTCTTAAGTGTGAGGATTTAAATCAGAAAGCAGGGAGAATTTATGAGAAAAAAGATTATATCTTTCTTAGCAACATTTATCATAATATTAATATCGATGAGTCAGTATAGCTTTGCAGATGATATACCAACGCATGGAAAAGTAATATTTATAGATATGAATAGAACTAGTATGAACAATATGTTAAGAATAAAATCATTGAGAGAAGAGCTAGAAAATAGAGGGTATATTGGCTTGATGAACATAAGAGGCGATAAAGGTAGTGATGATAGAAGGTCATATGCCAGTATGGGTGCTGGTGGAAGAGCCAATGTAGCTAATGAAGAAGATATTAATTTTGAAAGCTCAAGCAAAGATAGAAATATAGTTTTTGAATCAGTTACAGGTAAGAAAGCAAAAGGTATAAATGATTTGACTATAAATATGTCAATAAATGAGAATCTAAACTTTGGAGAATATGGCTCTACATTGGGTTCATTAGGTCAAAGTTTATCTGAAAATGAACTGAAAACGTCCATATTAGGAAATGCAGATATAGTTGAAGGTGGTCAACTTGTAAAAAATAGAAATTTATGCCTAACAGCTATGGATGAGTATGGTAGAATTCCTTATGGAAATGTAGATAATATCAATAAAAAAGATTTATCTATGCCTTATGGAATATCAACTGATTATACTAAGCTTGTTGCTGAAACTAAAGAAGCTTATAAAAACAGTGATGTAGTTTTTGTAGAACTTGGAGATACATATAGATTAGATTTATATAAACCAAACTTGAATGAAAATACATATAAAAACATGAAAGACAAGATAGAAAAAAATATAGATGAATATTTAAAAAATATATTTTCTATGGTTGGAGAAAATGATACTGTTTACATATCCAGTGCATTTCCAAGTGATTTAGATTATAAAAATAAAAGAAGACTTTCTCCAATAATAAAGTTAAGTGGGAATGGAAAAGGATTGTTGTCATCTTCAACTACTAGAAGAGAAGGTATTGTAACTAATTTAGATGTAGGAGTAGACATACTAGATAGTTTTGATTTAAAAAATCCAAATATGGTTGGAAGAAAGTATGAACTTATCAATAGAGATGATAATAAAGAATATTTAATGGATGAATATCAAAAGATAGTATCTATTTCAAGTATAAGGTCTGTGATATTAAATGGTTTTGTAAATGTAGTTTTTTTGTCGTGGATAGTTGCGATGATTGCAATTTTATTTAGAAAACATATATCAAAAAAACACAAAGAAACAACATACTTTATACTAAAAGAACTTTTAAAAATAGGAATAGTAATGCCTCTGTCATTTATGATAACCCCAATAATGAACTTTAAAACACCAGTAGCAATTTCCTTAGGCATAATTATAATAACACTTACTATATATTTAATAAGTAAAGTTTTAATAAAAAATGACCTAAAAAATATTCTATTCTTTACAGGATTAACTATATTGATTATGGTTATAGATTCTGCACTTGGTGCATATCTAATGAAAGGTAATGTAATGAGCTATGATTGTATAATTGGAGCTAGATATTATGGTGTAGGAAATGAATATCAAGGTGTGGCAATAGGGAGTGCAATTTTTACATTTGCAATTTTATTGACATATAAAAAGATACCAAAATGGTCTGTAATAGTCTTTTCTTTAGCCATTTTAATTACTAGTGCATCTCCAATTATGGGAGCAAATGTAGGAAGTGCTATTTCTGAATGTGTAGCATTTTTACTATTTATATTATTGATATATGATGTAAAGATAGATTTTAAAAAAGTTATATTGTTAGGCATAGCAGTACTACTTGTTTTAGGAGTTTTTGTAACAATAGATATAGTTTCAGGAAGCAACTCACATTTAGGTATGTTTGTAAAAGACATTTACTTTAATGGTCCAGGAGAAATAATACAAACATTTAGTAGAAAGATAGAAATGAATTTAAAATTAGCTCAAACCAGTGCATGGGTAAATATATTATTAACTGGAATAGGAGTAATTTTAGTACTTATGCTTACTCAAATTAGATATTTCAAACAATTAATTAATGAATATCCAATTGTATTTAAAGGGTTTATAGCATCCGTAGTAGGATGTTTTGTCACTCTTTTAGTAAATGATTCTGGTATAGTTTCATCAGCTACAGCTTTTATATATGTAATTGTACCTATGATTATATTAAGTATAAATATGACAGCATTAAAAGAATAAATTATAGACATCACTATATAAAGGTTAAAATATTAATTTAAATTGATTTTTATATAATACAATTAAAGAGAGTGTCTCAAAATAATTTTTTAAGATTATAGATGAGACACTCTTTTTTATGTAAATACAATATATTATATATTTGTTAATAAAAAATAAAGAAAAAAATATCCCTTGCTATTGACACAGTGTCATGTTGTAACCTCTATTTAGAGAGGTGAATGATGATCAAAATATTAAACTATACAAATCAAAGTATAATTACTAATCCTACAAAATTTGAAAAAGAGTATAAGAACCTTCCTACTACTCCTACTGAACTATTAGAGATTGTTCAGAATTTAATTATTCATGGAGAACATGGAAATCTATATGGTGTATCGTTTAGTAAGCAACAATCAGAAGAAGAATTACTACGTACAGTTTCACAAATGCTAGGGAAGATTATGAAAATAAATTCTCAATCGATAACTATACCTAGAGAACCAAAGCAACGATTAGTAGGTATGTGTAGAGATTATTCTTTACTCTTTGTTTCTTTTCTTAGGTATCAGGGTTACGAAGCCAGAATGAGAGCTGGGTTTGCCAGCTACTTTCAAAGTGAGATTCCTTACGAGGATCATTGGGTTGTTGAATATTATAATAAAATCCAAAACAGATGGATAAAAATTGATGCTCAGATTGATGAGATTCAAAAGAAACATTTTCAACTTGATTTTGATACTCATGATATTGGTAAAGAAAATGGATTTTTAACAGGAGCAGAAGCTTGGATAAATTGCCGACAAGGTACTGCTCATCAGTATGATTTTGGATACAACAAAAACTGGAAAGGATGGCACTCAGTAAAAGGAAATCTTTTACATGATTTTAATAATCTCATTGGATTAGAGTTACTTCCTTGGGATTTATGGACAGAATTGAGTACAAAAAAATATAGTCAACTAACTATAGAAGAAAAAAATTTATTAGATGAAATCGCCGAAATAATATCTGATAAAGATATGAAGATAAATAACATAAATAAGCTGATTTCTAAATTACCAGAAGAATACATTACATCTATTTTTTCTCAACTTAAACTATTAGGTATTTTAGAATCAAAACAATTTAGCAATCCTAAAGAATTGGAGAAAAAATTTGAACTTATTAAGACTTCGAAAATACCTAGTAAATACATACCTTCTTCTAACAAAGATACAATTTATTTAAAAGGAGGGAGACAAAATAATTTAAAGGATATAGAAGTGAGTATTCCCAAAAATAAGTTTACAGTAATTACGGGAGTAAGTGGCAGTGGAAAATCATCCTTAGCTTTTGATACAATTTATGAAGAAGGAAAAAGACGTTATTTTGAGAATCTAAGCAATGCTGCAAAGTTACAAGAACAAATTCAAAAGCCTGAGTTTGATTTGCTTCAAGGGTTAACACCTACAATTTCTATTGAACAGAAAAAAGGAAGTAAAAATCCACGTTCTACAGTAGGAACTCTTACTGGTATTTGGGATTATTTACGAATGCTATTTGTTTCAATTGGGAGAAGCTATTGCCCATACTGTAAAGTACCCTTAAAGAAAAAGAATAAAACAAAAAATTATTGTCCACATTGTGAAACTCTTTTTTCGAAAATAAATACTTCAACATTCAATGCTAGTTCCCATACAGGAGCATGCCATACGTGTAACGGTTTAGGTATTATTTATGAAGTTAACCCTCAATTAATCGTAAAAAATCCTAATATTTCCATATTAGATGGAGCTACTTATTATTGGGGAAAATTAAGAGGTAAAAAGCTAACAGGAAACTGGATGGTAGGCGAATTATTTGCAATTGCAGAACATCAAAATATTGACTTATCTACACCTTGGAACTTACTTCCTAAGGAATTTATTGATGCTATTTTATATGGTACTGGAAATAAAATATATGAATTTAGCTATGAATCAAAAGGTAGATTAGCAAAAATCAAAAGACCTGCTTCTGGAGCAATTAATCATATTCAGCGACTTTTTAGAGAATCTAGTGCAAATAATAATGCTTCACAACAATACATGGAGGAAGTACCATGTCATACGTGTAATGGTGAACTACTTAGCACAGAAGCAAGGTTTACTACCATTCAAGGTTATAGGTTTCCTGAATTAGCTAAACTGACAATAGAACAATTATGGGATTGGTTATCTGAATTACCAAACTACCTTCAACAAAATGAAATAAAGGTTGTACAAGATATACTAATGGAACTAGAAATTCGAGTTAATTATTTACTAAAAGTTGGGCTATACTATTTGACTACTGACAGAACGGCACCAACATTATCAGGCGGAGAATTACAACGTGTCCGTTTATCTAGCCAATTAGGTAGTGAATTAATTGGATTAACTTATATTTTAGATGAACCTTCTATTGGATTACATCCTAGAGATCACCATTTAATGATTAAGATGATGAAAGAACTCAGAGATAAGGGTAACACTGTTATTGTCGTAGAACATGACAAGGATACCATGCTACAGGCAGATTATATTATTGATGTAGGGCCTGGTGCAGGTATAAATGGGGGAAAAATAATTGCGAAAGGAACCGTTCAACAAATTATAGAAAATCCAAACTCTATTACTGGGAAGTATCTTCAAATAACAGAGAAAAAAGGAACACTAACTAAACAAGTACCTAAAAAATGGTTAAGCTTAAAAGGATGTAATGCCCATAATTTAAAAAATATTGATGTAGAAATTCCATTGAACTGTATGTGTTGTATTACAGGTGTGAGTGGTTCTGGAAAAAGCTCGCTTATTTTTCATAGCTTAATACCAGCTTTAGAAGAACAAATAAATCAGAAAATTAATCGTAACAAAAAATATGATGAACTAACTGGAACAGAGCATATTGATGGTTTCATAACGATGGACCAAACACCTATAGGAAAATCAAATCGATCTACTCCAGCTACTTATATCAATATTTTTGATGATATTCGCTATATATTTGCTCAAACACCAGAGGCCAAGATGAGATTATTTGATGATAGTTGTTTTAGCTTTAATAGCAAAAACGGTCAATGTCCTAATTGTCAAGGATTAGGAAAAACAAAAATTACTCTACAATATATGGCTGATAGTTGGGCAACTTGTTGTGAGTGTGGCGGGAAACGATATAAAAAGGAAATTTTATCAATTTTATACAAAGAAAAATCTATTGTAGATATTCTTTCCATGGAAGTACGAGAAGCAAAAGAGTTTTTTAATGACAATTCTGAATTATTTAGAAAATTATCTATATTAGAAGAGGTTGGGCTAGGTTATTTAAAATTAGGACAAAGTACATTAGGTTTGAGTGGTGGAGAATCTCAAAGAATGAAGTTAGCGAAAGAATTGGGAGCAAAAACGAAAAAGCGAATGCTATATATCCTAGATGAACCTACTACAGGTCTTCATTTTCAAGATATTGAAAATTTACTAATTACATTTAAAAAATTAGTAGAAGAACAACATTCTTTGTTAGTTATTGAACATAATACTGAAATTATGAATGCATCTGATTGGATAATTGATGTAGGTCCTAATAGTGGTGCTCAAGGGGGAGAAATCATTGCTTTTGGAACACCTAATGATATAAAAAATAACCATGATAGCATAACTGGAAGATTCTTATAGGAGGAGAAATACATGAGAAAAGAAAAAAGTTGGCAAATGAAATTGACTGCTTACATGTTTAGTCAAACAATCTCCATGTTAGGCTCCTCTATTGTATCTTTAGCAATGATATGGCATGTCACTCTTCAAACAAACTCAGGAATTAGTATTGCAGGAATTACAATAACTACATTTCTCCCACAAGCACTCATTATGTTAGCGGGAGGAGTAATTGCAGACCGCTTTTCCATGAAAAAGATTATCATTTTGTCTGATATTTTTATTGCAGGAGCTACACTCTGCTTAGCAATTTTATACTTTTTAGGTTATCAGTCTATTTTATGGATTTACATTTTTAATACTTTCAGATCTTTGGGGACTGGAATTCAATTACCTGCCTCAAAAAGTATCCTTCCTCTATTTATTCCAGAAGAGGAATTATTGCGAGCAAATAGCTATTCAACAACTATTTGGAGTGTAATACAACTTATCTCCCCTGGTTTAGGAGGATTGGCACTAACCATGTTACCATTAGGAGAAGTTTTTCTTATTGATGTTGTAACTGCACTTATTGGTGTTAGCTTATTGTCAACCATTTCAATACAGGAAACAGAGCAAAAGGTAGCAGAAAATAGTATCAGAGAAATGAAAAAAGGATTTCAATATCTGTCTCGCTCAAAAACATTGAAAAGTATATTAATACTATATACAGTTTTTCAATTTCTAGTTGTTCCTGCTTCTCAACTAACTCCTCTTCTAGCTTCAAATAATTTGGGAGAAAAAGTGTGGATATTAAGTGTAATCGAAATTTCTTTTTCAGTAGGGGCACTGGTATCAAGTCTAGTAATGGGTTATAAAAAGATTAAAATTTCACATTTTAAGCTAATTGGTTGTTCTGCCTTTCTATTTGGCTTGATGATGATTTTAGTAGTAATTAGTAAACAAGTGCACCTATTTCTGGTGAGTATGTTTGTTATGGGTATAGGAAGCCCTCTCTATTATACGCCACTCATTACAATTATCCAGAAAGAAACACAATTAGAATATATGGGACGTGTTTTCTCCTATGTAGACTTATTGGGAACTTTGGCTACACCATGTGGGATGTTTATATTTGGACCATTAAGTTCTATAAATTTGAGCAGTGCCTTTATCATACCTGGATTATTTCTGGCATTTTTAGGTGGAAGCATACTAATAAAAAAGGAAACAATTCTATCCAACAAATCAGATAGAATCGATTAAAACTAGAGGAATTTGAATTTCGGTTAAGTATTCTTGTGGATTATCTGTATGTCTATAATCAACAATGGTAATTTGGCGTGAGTAATCACCGATTGAATATTCATTATGTTCAATTAACCATTGCACAAGTGATGAATAAGCAACCTCAAGATTAGAATAAGGTCCATAAACCATCATTGAAGCCATAACGTCAACAGATTCCAACATTCTAAAACAAATACTACCAGAAGAAGTTCCAAGTTTCTTTACAATGAAAGCAACTTCAATGTCAACTCTATCATCTGCGTGTTCAATATCATGATAAATAGCTATATTGTTGTATCTAGTTTGGTCAATAGTAATATTATTCTGTATGACAAATTCAGTTAGCTCTTTCCAAAGGAGTTCTTCTTCGAAAGGGCTGTTCATCTTTCTTCTTAATGAAATGATAGGAATTGCTTCTACTCTTTTTAAAGATATATTGTAATGTTTTTCAATTTCATTTTTTTGAATATGCTCAATTGCTTCTTTTAGTTTGTTGGCACGAAGTTTTTCTTCTTCTATGTATTCATAGGTTGCATTTAATTTCTTTGACATTTTATCTAAAAGATACTGCTGATTCCAATGGTCAACTATATCTTTTATTTCTACGATACTAAAATTTAAGTCTCTTAACATTATAATTTTTTGAAGCAAAGGGGCTTGATTAGTTGAATATAATCGGTGACCTGTAGAGGAGTCAATGTATTCGGGTTTTAAAATTCCTTTCTTATCATAATACCTCAACATTCGTACTGAAACTTTTGTTAATTTTGAAAAATCACCTATTTTCATTTGTTTCACCTCCATAAATTTAGTATATAAGATTAATTTTGATACTTCAAGATTTAATATAAACAAGAAATAAAAAATAATTTTATTAATGTTTATAAAAAATGAGTTATGATATAGATTTATATTAAAAACTAATTCTTCAAATAAAGTCAATATAACTTACAAAATAGGACATATCCATGTTACTAATAAAATATTCTTACACAAAGGTGAATCTTGTATATCAGGATTTACCTTTTTATATAGGAGAATCTCTATTTTATTTTAAAACAGTATATTTTTTGTTATACAAAAAAACAGTTGACTTTTTATATATACCACTTCTATAATGTTATTGAAATTAAGTAAAATCATTGAACAAATGTAAAAATAATTAAAAAATCTTGATTTTGGAGGAAGGGAAATGAAAAAAATTGGAGATTTAAGATTAATGATGAAATGTTGTTCACTTTATTATGAAGATAATTTGAATCAACAAGAAATAGCAAATCAATTGGGAATATCAAGACCAACAATATCAAGAATACTAAAAGAAGCTTTTGAGCAAGGAATAGTAAAAATACAAATAGTTGATGTTTTAAAAAATGACTATCAAAAAATAGAGAGAAGTTTAGAAAGAAAATATAAATTGAAAGAAGTAATAGTAGTAGATGATAAACAAGATTCATTAACACAAAAGCAAGAACTGGCAAGAGCTGTGTCTGAATATCTTACCAGAGTAGTAAAAGAAAATGATATAATTGGGGTTTCCATAGGAACAACTCTAAAAGAAATTCCTAGATATGTAGAAAAAAATAACTGCAAAAATGTTACATTTATACCTTTACTAGGTGGAATTGGAGATAATGAAATAGATATACATGCAAATCAAATAGCTGTAAGCTTAGCAAGAGCTTTTGGAGGAGATTTTAAGTTATTACATGCTCCTGCTGTGATGTCTGATTTATCTACAAAAGAAAAACTTTGTAAAGATGAAAAAATTAAAGAGGTACTAGATTTAATAGATAAAACAACTATTGCAATTGTAGGTATAGGAAATCCTATGAGTTTAAACTCAACGATAATGGCTTCAGGATATATGCATGAAGAAGATATAGACGATTTAAAAAAGTATAACTCAATAGGTGCAATTTGTTTGCAAGCTTTTGATAAGGAAGGAAAAACTTCAATACTTGAATTTAATCAAAGAGTATTAGGAGTAAAACTAAATGATTTGAAAAAGATAAAAAGAACAATAGGTGTTGCTTCAGGAGATGAAAAAATAGAAGCAATAAAAGCATCATTAAAAGCCAAATTTATAAATAGCTTAGCAATTAATCACAGTTTAGCACTTGAACTATTAGAAGATTGTGACTAATAAAAAGATAGATAAAAATTAATAGGAGGGAATTTATATGACAGTATCAAAAGAAACATTGCTTGAAATGTATAAGAGAATGAATCAAGCTAGAAAGTTTGAAGAGAAAGTTAGTTGGTTTTTTGCAAGAGGTATGGTACATGGAACAACTCATTTATCAGTAGGTCAAGAAGCTTCAAGTGTAGCCGCAGTAATGGCATTAGAAAAAGGCGATTTGGTTTCATTAACTCATAGAGGTCATAGCCAATTTATAGGAATGGGAATAGATTTAAATAAAATGATGGCTGAACTTATGGGGAAAGAGACTGGGTTTTGTAAAGGAAAAGGAGGCTCAATGCACATAGCAGATATTGAGTCAGGCAACTTAGGAGCAAATGGAGTCGTAGGTGGAGGTCTTACTATAGCTCCTGGAGCTGCACTTACACAACAATATAAAAAGACAGGAAAAATAGTTTTATGTAGTTTTGGTGATGGTGCATCAAATGAAGGTACATTTCATGAAGGAATAAACTTGTCATCAATATGGAAATTACCAATAATATTTTATTGTGAAAACAACCTATATGGTATGTCAACAAGTATAAAACGTCATATGAATATAGATAGTGTTGCTACAAGAGCAGCATCTTATGGTATAGAAGGGATATCTATAGACGGATATAATCCAATAGAAGTATATGAAACAGTACAAAAAGCTGCTGAAAAATGTAGAAGAGGAGAAGGGCCTGTACTAATTGAAAGTAGAACTTATAGATGGTTAGGTCATTCGAAATCAGATGCAAATGTATATAGAACAAAAGAAGAGATAGAATCATGGAAGTCAAAAGACCCTATAAAATTTTTAAGAAATTATCTTATAGAAAATAATATGGCAAATGAAAATGAATTAGATACAATTGAAGATTTTGCAAAACAATCAATAGAAGATGCAGTAGAATTTGCTCAAAATAGCCCAAATCCAAAAATAGAATCTTTATTAGAGGATGTATATGCAGACTAAAAATAGTAAAGGAGGAAAATAAAAATGAGTACAAGAGAATTAACATATGCACAAGCAATAAAAGAAGCAATGTCAGAAGAAATGAGAAGAGATGAAAATGTAGTATTTATGGGAGAAGATATAGGAATATACGGAGGAGCATTTGGCGTATCAGTGGGAATGATAGATGAATTTGGTCCAGAAAGAGTAAGAGATACACCTATATCAGAGGCAGCTATAGCAGGTGCAGCAGCAGGTGCAGCGGCAACTGGGTTAAGACCTATTATGGAAGTAATGTTTATGGATTTTGTTACAATATCTATGGATGCGATTGTAAATCAAGCAGCAAAAATGAGATATATGTTTGGTGGGAAAGCCCAAGTTCCAATGGTTGTTAGATGTCCTGGAGGTTCTGGAACTGGTTCAGCAGAACAACATTCACAAAGTTTGGAAGCATGGTTTTGTCATGTACCAGGAGTAAAAGTGGTTGCACCTTCAACACCAGCAGATGCTAAGGGATTATTAAAAGCAGCTATAAGAGACAATAATCCAGTAATATTTGTTGAAAACAAATTGTTATATAGAAAAAAAGGAATTGTCCCAGAGGGAGATTATGTAATTGATATTGGAAAGGCAGATGTTAAAAAAGAAGGTTCTGATGTTACAGTAATCACTTACGGAAGGATGTTGCAAAGTGTTGAAGAAGCTGTAGAAACTCTATCAAAAGAAAATATAGATGTAGAAATTATAGATTTAAGAACTTTATATCCACTAGATAAAGAGACAATCGTAAAAAGTGTATGCAAAACTGGTAGAGTTTTAATTTGTCATGAAGCAGCTAAGACTGGTGGTCTAGGTGGAGAAATATCAGCATTAATAACAGAAAGTGAATCATTTGATTATTTAGATGCACCAGTAAAAAGAATATGTGGAAAAGATGTGCCAATACCATATAATCCAGAACTAGAAAAAGCAGTAGTCCCAAGAATTGATGAAATAGAAGATGCAATAAGATCTTTAATTGTTAGATAAGGGGGGATAGAAATGGTGGCAAATAAAGTAAAAGCCACACCAGCAGCCAGAAATCAAGCAAGAAAAGGCAACATAGAGTTAGATAGGCTGATTGGAAGTGGAGAAAATGGAAGAATACATCTAGTAGATGTGTTAAATTATATAGAAAATAATAAAGTAAAAGCAACTCCTTTAGCAAAAAGAATAGCGGAGGATTTAAATATAGATTTAGAAAATGTTGTAGGTACTGGATATAATAGAAAAATAAAAAAATCAGATATAGAAAAGATACATACAAAAGAGACTCTCGTATCAACTGATGTATCTAAATCTAATGATACAAAAGAAATAAAATCAAAACATGAAAATTTAAGTACATTTAATACTGTAGAAGGAGAGTTTGAAAAGCCAAATCCAATGAGAGCAACTGTAGCAAAACGAATGTCAGAAAGCTACTTCAGTGCTCCTGTATTTACATTCAATATAGAGGTAGATGCTACAGAACTTAAAGCACTTAGAGCAAAATTAATAGATACAGTAAAAGAGTCAACTGGAGTAAAATTAACAATGACAGATTTAATAGTAATGGCTGTGTCTAGAGTACTTCCAAAGCATCAAGCATTAAATTCAGCATGGACGGATAATGGAATATTTAGATATAAAGATATAAATATAGCTATTGCTGTTGGGCTGGATGAAGGTTTATATGTCCCAGTAGTAAAAAATGTAAATGAAAAATCGTTAAAAGAAATAGCCAAAGAAAGCAAAGAACTTGCTGAAAAAGTAAAAACAGGAAAGCTTTTACCAGCAGACCAAGAAGGTAACACATTTACTATAAGCAATGTTGGAATGTATGGAATAACGACATTTACCCCTATAATAAATATGCCTTCAAGTGCGATACTTGGTGTGGGAGCAACTCAAGATAAGTTTGTTCCAGTAAATGGGGAGGCTAAAATAAAACCTATAATGAATTTATCATTAACATCAGACCACAGAATAATAGATGGTACAGTAGCAGCTAAATTCTTAAAGGATTTAAAAGAATTATTAGAAAATCCATTATCAATGCTTGTATAGGTTTTGATATCTTACTCTTTATGTAAATAGATTTAATAGAATACATAAAAGGATGTGTGTAATTTTAATAAATTTAAAATTATTATGTGCAATGTTATTTGTAAAAAATATCTGTATGAATATAAGAGGATTAACTAAAATATATAAAAAATAAATAGGAGGATAGCCTATGTCAGTAGAAGTCATAATGCCAAAAGCTGGAGTAGCTATGGAAGAAGGTACTATAGTATCTTGGCTAAAACAAGAAGGCGAAGAAGTAAAAATTGGAGAACCTATATTAGAGATAACAACAGATAAAGTCAACATGGAAATAGAATCAGAAGGAGAAGGTATACTTGCTGCAATTATACACAAAGAAGAAGGAGAGGTATTACCAGTATTTACAGTAATAGGTGTAATAGCAGAAAAGGGAGAAAAGCAAGAAGAAATAAAGGCTAAATATTTATCTGGAAATATATCAAAAGAGGATTTAATTGTTGAAACAGAAAAAATAGAAATAGAAGAAGAAAAGACAATCAAAAAAGAGGGTAATCATGATTATGATGTGGTAGTAGTAGGTGGAGGTCCTGGAGGGTATTTATCAGCACTAAAAGCAGCTATATTAGGAGGAAAAGTTGCATTAGTAGAAGAGGACACATTAGGAGGAACTTGCCTAAATAGAGGTTGTATTCCTACAAAAACTTATGTAAAAACAGTAGAAATATTAGAAGAAATTGAACAATTATCAAAGAGAGGTGTGAAAGTATCTGTTGATAAGGAACAAGATATAAAAAAGGCTATAAAATATAAAAATAGAGTGGTTAAAAAGCTTACAGCTGGTGTTGGTGGATTGTTAAAAAGCAGAGGAGTAGATGTTTTTAATCTTAAAGCTACTGTCAAAGAAGCACATAAAGTAATATTATCAGATGGAAAAGTTTTAGATACAGAAAATACAATAATTGCCACTGGTTCTAAGGTGAGAATCTTACCAATAAAAGGGATAGAATCAAAATTAATAATAACTAGTACGGAAGCTTTAGATTTAGACATAGTACCAGAAGAGTTAGTAATAATTGGTGGTGGAGTAATAGGTTGTGAATTTGCAGAGATATTCAACTCAAGAGGCTCTAAAGTAACTATAATAGAAATGGAAGACAGAATAATTCCAAGAATGGACAAAGAATTGAGTCAGTCTTTAAGAGATTCACTTAAGAAAAAGGGAATAACTATATTAACTGAAAAGAAAGTTTCTGAATTTAAGGAAGAAGGAAATAAAATAGTAGTATGTATTGAAGGAGAAGAACCAATAAAGGCAGATTTAGGTCTATATGCTATAGGAAGACAAGCTAATCTATCTGGTATAGAAGACTTAGATGTTAAAATAGATAGAGGTTCAATAGCTGTAAATAGCAAAATGGAAACAAGTATACCAAGTATATATGCAGTAGGTGATGTTACTGGAGGTATAATGCTAGCTCATGCAGCTTTTAAAATGGGAGAGGTAGCAGCTTCAAATGCTTTAGGTATGGATGAAGCAGTAGATTTAAGTGCATTACCTAGTTGTGTTTATACAGTTCCAGAGGTTGCATCAGTTGGACTTACAGAAGAAGATGCTAAACAAAAATATAATATAAAAATCGGTAAATTTAACTTTGCTGGAAATGGAAGAGCTTTAGCTTCTGGGCAAGAGCAAGGATATGTAAAAGTAATATCAGATGCTAAATATGGAGAAATTTTAGGTGTGCATATGTTTGGATGTGGTGTAGCAGAACTTATAAATCATGCAGCATCATTTAAGGCATTAGAAATACCTGCCGATGAAGCTAGTGATTTGATTTTTGGTCATCCATGCACTTCAGAAGCTCTAATGGAAGCTTTAGCAGATGTAAATGGTGAGTGTTTACATTTACCAAAAAAATAAGCTATTAACCTAAGTTTATATAATATATAAAATCTTGAAACACTCAATTAGCCATACCCTTTTTGTATAAATGTATGTATTTATACAAAAAGGGGTATTTTTTTGGAAAAATATAACATAGAGTTATTTGTAGTTTTTGTTGTACAAAAAAGATAGTAATATAGAATAATAGTGTCATTTTATATTTATTACAGAAAGATTTAGGAGAAAAGACTTTTTTGTTTTTTAAGATAGTATTATTTGTAAAAAATAAAAAAAATTTTCTTAATATTTAAATAAAAGAATAGCTTGATTTAAACGTTATAAGTTTATGAAGTAAAAAATGGCACAAAAAAAACACTATGTGGCATGTAAGTTGCTTATATAAATAGTAAGGAGGGACAATTACAAATGAGGCAAAGAATAAAAAACTTAATTGAAAATGAAGATAAAAAAAATCCTTTAACAGATGAAGCAATTTCAAGTATGTTAAATATTCGAAGAGAAGATGTTACCTTTTTAAGAAATGAATTAAAAATAGAAGATTCTAGACAAAGAAGAAAAGTTGTTTTGATTAAAGCTATAAAAGATATTGTAAAAGAAGAAAAAAATATAAATAAAAATGATATAACAAGAAGATTAAATAGTATTGGATTTACTGTATCGAGATTTACAGTTATACAGTATTTAAAAGAAATCCAAGATTCTGGTGATTTAAAACATGATAAAGAGCATGATGATAAAAAAGAGAAACTAAATGATAAAGAAGAAAAAATAGATGTAGCCTTTGATAAATTAATAGGAAGTAGTGGAAGTTTAAGTACAATCATCAAATTAGCTAAGGCAGCTATACTTTATCCACCTCATGGATTGCATACTATTATTATGGGTCCAACTGGTGTTGGAAAAAGTGAGTTAGCAGAGTGCATGTATAACTTTGCAGTAGAATCATCTAGATTTCCTAAAAATGCACCATTTATAGTCTTTAATGCAGCTGACTACTCAGAAAATCCACAACTTTTGTTATCTCAATTATTTGGTCATGTTAAGGGTGCTTTTACAGGAGCTGATGAAACTAAAGAAGGTCTGGTAACAAAAGCAGATGGGGGAATCTTGTTTATAGATGAAATACATAGATTGCCGTATGAGGGTCAAGAAATACTCTTTCAATTGATTGATAAGGGAATGGTTAGAAAATTAGGAGAAACAAAGCTTACAAATAAAATAAATGTAATGATTATTTCTGCAACTTCTGAACCAATAGATTCTCATTTACTTAATACCTTTAAAAGACGTATACCTGTGACAATTGAAATACCAGAATTAGTTGCAAGACCATTAAACGAAAGATTTGACATTATAAACAATTTTTTCTTGATAGAAGCCCAAAGAATGGGAGCAAACATACACATAAAATCAGATGTCTTAAAAGCCCTTATGCTTTATGATTGTATAGGAAATGTAGGTCAGCTTAGAAGTGATATTCAGGTAGCTTGTGCTAGAGGACTATTAAATCAACTTACAAATAAACAAAAAGAAGTAACTATAAATATATCAGATGTACCTGGGTATGTGAAACAAGGTCTTATAAGGATAAGAAATTGTAGAGGAAAGATAGAAAATTATGTAGATGGAGATTTAATTATAGATTCAGACTTTCAAATTGAGATAGAAAAGAAAAATGAAGATATATATACTTTCCCAGATGAAATCTACAAACTTACTGAAAGAAGACACATTGATTTATTAGAACAAGGTTTAGACTTTGATGTTATCAATAGGATTGTCGGAGGAGAATTAGAAAGCTGTATTCAGAAGTACATAAAACAAGTTAAAAAAGTTTCTATAACTGAGACTTTACCTGATATAAGTCCTATTGTTGGAAAATACATTGTAGAGTTAACTTATGAAGTAATCAAAATAGCATCACAGTATCTTAATTCATTAGAACCAAATCTACATTTATGTTTAGCAGTTCATTTAAAAGCAGCTTTTGAAAGATTAAAAGAAGGAAAGGTAATATCAAATGCTCATTTGAAAGAGATAATAGGAAATTATCCATTAGAGTATTCTGTAGCAGAAAAGG
This sequence comes from Clostridioides sp. ZZV14-6153, assembly GCF_020657855.1. Classification (NCBI taxonomy): domain Bacteria; kingdom Bacillati; phylum Bacillota; class Clostridia; order Peptostreptococcales; family Peptostreptococcaceae; genus Clostridioides; species Clostridioides sp. ZZV14-6153. The sequence goes on from NZ_JAGWCZ010000022.1 coordinate 32,642, forward strand.
TAGCACAACATTTAAAGGAAAGATACAATATAAATTTGCCAAAAGAAGAAATAGGTATAATAGCAATATATTTTAAAATGAGTAGTAGAGGAGAAATTTCTGAACAAAAAAAGATAGGTGTACTTCTCATGGCTCATGGAAGAGTTGCATCATCTGTGTGTGAGGTTACTAATAAGTTATTAGGTATTAATCACGCAAGGTATTTGGATATGCCATTTGAGAAAAAGCCGGAAGACATGATTGAAGAAGCTACTACTGTAATAAAAGATATTGATGAAGGAAGAGGAGTAATTATATTAGTTGATATGGGTTCACTTTCATACTTTGGAGATATTATCTCTGGAAAAACAGGGATTGATATAAGAACAATATCTAGATTTGATACATTACTCTGTATAGAAGTCATACGAAGAGCAGTTCTACCAGATTTAACAATAGATGAGATAGTTGATGAAGTTAAAAATATAGAGCCATTAGTAAAAGATAAAGTTAGTAAAGAGGACAATTCAAAAGTAGATAATAGAAAGCCTATAATTGTAACATTATGTATTACTGGATTGGGAGGAGCTTGTAAGATAAAGCAAAGTTTAGAGGAAAGTATTAAAGGGATAAATGAAAAGGTTGATATAGAGACTATTGGTATGATTGAATATCCAAGTCTTGATTTAGAGATAAAACAAATCAGTAATGAAAAAAATGTAATCGCAATAGTTGGAACAATTGATCCTCAGATACCAAACATCCCATTTTTTAGCCTAGTAGACATTAATGATAAAACAAAATTAAATCAAATAAATAACTTAATTGATACAAATCAAATTGCCAAAACAAATAAAAAATATGAATTATCTGATTTAATTCAAAAAGAAGACATATTTGTAGATTTAGAAATTAAATCAAAAGAAGAAGTTCTCAAATATATGAGCAAAAAACTTAGAGAAAAAGGCTATGTAACAAAAAATTTCTATAAAAAAGTAGTGGAAAGAGATAACTTATTTCCAACTGAGTTGTCAGATGGAATAGCAATACCTCATACAGATGGAATTGATGTAATCAGACCAGCAATAAGCATAGCAATCTTAAAAAATCCTATTGTATGGAGTAAAAACAAAGTAAAAATAATACTTCTACTAGCTGTAGACCAGAAATGTTTTAATCCATTGAATACTCTACTTACATTTATAGAAACAGATGAATTTAAAAAAATAAAAAACATTAAAGATAGAGATTTTATTAGGGAGATGATATTAGATGGAGTCAATGCAAATAATCAGTAGCAATTTAATTTTTAAAGATATTGAAGTATCAAGTAATGAAGATGCTTTGAAGTTTTTGGGACAACGTTTATTTGAGGAACAATATGTAAAAAAAAGTTATATAGAAGCAGTCATAGCAAGAGAGAAAAAATATGCAACAGGACTGCCAACAGGAATTTATGGAGTAGCAATACCACATACAGATATAGTCCATGTAAATGAACCAGGGATAGCTATTGGTATATTAAATGAACCTGTAAAATTCATAATGATGGGTACAGATGATACTGAAATTGATGTAAAGGTTATATTTATGTTGGCAGTTAAAGAGCCACAAGAGCAATTACAACTATTAGAAAGACTTATGACAATATTTCAAGATGAAAATATTTTAAATAATATTATTGATTTAAGTGAAGAAAGTGTAAGTGATTTATTAAATTCTAAACTGAATAATTAAACATACACAAATAGTATTAAAAATATAAAAAGTTATCAAAGATTTCTAATTACAGATATCTTTAAAAATAAAATAATTTTAATGGGGGTGAATAATGTGGCTAAAAAAATATTAGTTGCATGTGGAACAGGAGTATGTACTTCAACAATTGCTATAAACAAATTAAAGAAGGCATTAGAAGAAGCTGGTAAATTAGATAGGGTTAGTATTACGCAATGTAAAGTAGTAGAAGTGGCTTCAAAAGCACCAGATTATGATTTAATAATCTGTACTACACAAATATCTAGTAGTATAAAAACACCTGTAATAAATGGGCTACCTTTTTTAACTGGAGTAGGAATGGATAAATTAATCAAAGAAGTGCTTGAAAAATTAGAGTTATAATTTGAATTTTTAAATGAAATAGTCTCTAAAATTTTTCGGTTTTAGAGACTGAAAATTAAATAGAGGAGGAAATTTAGATGGCGATATTAAATTTCATTGTTGGTTTGGGTGCACAAGTAATGATGCCAATAATAATATGTATTTTTGGCTTGATATTAGGTACAAAGCTGGGGAAATCTTTAAGAGCTGGTTTAACAGTAGGTGTTGGATTTATAGGTCTTAATACTATTATAGCTTTGTTAACAGATAACTTAGGTCCAGCTACACAACAAATGGTCAAAAATTTAGGGCTAAGCTTATCAATAATAGATGTTGGATGGCCAGCAGCATCAGCTATAGCTTTTGCATCAACAGTGGGTGCTTTAATTATTCCAATAGGTCTTGTAGTAAATATAGTTATGTTAATTACTAATACAACTCAAACTGTTGATGTAGATATATGGGATTACTGGCATTTTGCATTTACAGGAGCTTTGGTGGCAGGGGCTACACAAAGTGTTATGTGGGGTGTATTTGCAGCAGTAGCAAATATGGTAATTGTTTTAGTAATGGCAGATTTAACAGCTCCAGGTATAGAAGAATACTTAGGAATGCCAGGTATATCTCTTCCTCATGGATTTACACAAGCATTTGTTCCAATTGCTATAGTTGTAAATAAAGTACTAGATTTGATTCCAGGGATAAATAAAATTGAAATAAATGCTGATACATTACAGAAAAAATTTGGTCTATTTGGAGAACCTTTAATAATGGGGTCTTTAATAGGGATAATAATTGGTATTGCAGCGAAGTATGACATAAAAGGTATATTGCAGTTAGGAATAACTATGGGAGCTGTTTTAATACTAATTCCAAAGATGGCAGCTTTGTTAATGGAAGGTTTGTTGCCAGTTTCAGAGGCAGCACAAGAATTTATTGAAAAGAGATTTAAAAATAGAGGTAAAATATACATCGGTTTAGATTCAGCAGTAGGAATAGGACATCCTGTTACATTATCAGTTGCATTAGTACTAGTACCTCTAACTATAGTTATAGCAGCTATCTTACCAGGTAATAAAGTTTTACCTTTTGCAGATTTAGCTGTAATACCATTTGCACTTGTTTTAATCGTCCCAATTACAAAAGGGAATGTATTTAGAACTCTAATAATAGGAATAGTTATTATTACTTCTGGGCTACTAATTGCAACTAATTTAGCACCTCTATTTACCCAAATGGCTTTAAATGCAAGCTTTAAAATGCCTGAAGGAGCAACTATGATTTCAAGTATTTGTGATGGTGCAAATCCATTAAGCTGGGTATTTGTAAAAATTATGAATTACAAAGTAATTGGAGGAATAATTTTGGCAGTTATAGCTTTAGGGATGGCTATCTATAATAGAAGTAGAATAATAAAGGAAAATAAAGCATTGTCTACACAAGATGAAGCTTAAATGCAATTTTATTAAGGAGTGTGTAAATTATGAAAAAATATATATATGATTCTAAAAGATATATAGTTAGTGTAACAATACCAGGAATTTTTATGATTTTAATATTGATTTATGCACTATTTAATAATTATATAAATCCTAGTATTAATATATATAGCCTGATGATAGTTATTTGTACTTATGGAGTATTTAATACGTTTGTATCTTCAAGTAATCCTAAAATGATTACTATGGACAATAAATACATATGTTTTAGTTCATTTAATATTACACATAAGTATGAAATTAAAGATATAAAAAAAATAAGAATAAGAGAATTTCATGACAAAAAAATGTATCTAAAAATTAATGATGGTAGTTTTCTTAAGGGGAGATATTGGATAAAAACAAACATGTTTAATGGCAATATAGAATTATATAATTATTTTATTGAATTAGAAGAATGTTTGCACCCAGAATCATTAAAATTTAGAAATAAAAGCTTAAAGAGTAATGAACTATAAAAAATGAAAATTTCAAATTAAAATCGACTTGTGTTTAGTATAAGTATATAAGTTTAAATTTTATAAAGAGTTTTTAGAATTTTCAATTAAAATGTCAAGAGTAATATCTTATTGTGTAAGATATATAACAGGAACATATAAAACTATGTTTCTAATAAATGGGAGGATTTAGCTAATGTTATTAGAAAATTTGAGAAAAGAGGTATTACAAGCGTCTTTAGACCTTCTAAACTATAATTTAGTTACATTGACAGGAGGAAATGTCAGTGGAAGAGATGAAGAAACTGGATATATAGCAATCACACCAAGTGGAATGGATTATAGAAATCTTACACCAAGTGATATTGTTGTAATAGATATAGATGGAAATACTGTAGATGGTAAATGGAAAGCATCAGTGGATTCACCAGACCACTTATATATATATAAACATAGAAATGATATAAATAGTATAATACATACACACTCTACATATTCAAGTTGCTTTGCAATTTTAAATGAGTCTATAGAGTGTGCAAGTACAACTCTTGCAAATGAAGTAGGAGGTTCAGTTCCAGTTGCAAAATTTTCACCACCAACATCTAATCAGATGGGAAAATGTGTTATTGATGCAATAGGTGATAAGAGAGCTTGTCTTTTAGCAAATCATGGAGTAATTGCAGTTGGACCATCTGTAAACCATGCATTTACAGCAGCAGTAATGTTAGAAGACGCAGCAAAAGTATATTATTTGGCAAAGTCAATTGGTACACCAGTATTATTGCCAGATGAAGAAATTCAAAGAGCTAGAAATGTATTTCTTAATGTGTATGGTCAAGACAAGTAAACCTAATAAAACTCTCATAGTAATATAAAAACACAGATGTTCAGTAATAGTAAGGTGTTGTATTATGTTATAATAAGTTTAATGATTTAGAAAGAATAATTTAAAGTTAAATACTATGTAAACTTATTTAAATTTAAAATAAATAGGAAGATAAAATATAAAAGGAGTCTATATTTTTATGTATTACTTATTAAACAAAAACACCAATCCTTACTTTAATTTAGCTCTAGAAGAGTATCTATTTTTAAATGAGAAATATAATGATGATATCATAATCATATGGAGAAATGAAGAATCTATTTTTATAGGAAAAAATCAAAATCCATATCAGGAGATACATCATGATGTTATTGAAAATGGCGAAATTCCCATTTTAAGAAGAATATCTGGTGGAGGTACTGTGTATCATGACTTAGGAAACATCAATATGTCATTTATACAAAAAAATAGAAATCTTCATGAAATAGATTTTTTAGAACATACTAAATTTATGCAAAGTATGCTTTTATCATTTGGATTAGATGTATCCATAACAGAAAGAAAAGATTTATTCTTGAATGGCAAAAAAATTTCTGGTTCTGCACAATCTATAAAAAGGCAAAATTCTCTTTATCATGGAACTCTTCTTTATGATTCAGATTTAAATAAATTAACTAAGTATTTAAATTCAGATAAATCAACAGAATCAAAGGCAACTAAGTCTGTTTCAAGCAAAGTTACAAATATTAATTTTCTACTTAAAAAAGATATATATTATTTTTTAGATTATTGTGTTAATTATATAAAAAATAATATAAAAAATATAAAAGAAATTGAATTAGACGATGATGATATCAAAAGTGTATACAATCTGGTAGAAGATAAATATAAAAAAACAGAATGGATATATAATAAAACGCCTAAGTTTCAAATAGTTTTACCAATTGATAATAAAAGGAAAATCAATGTACATGTTAATAAATGGAAAATATCAAAATGTTTTATTTCTTGTGAAGATGGTATAGTCAATATGGATAAATTGATAGAAGTAGATTTTAACAAACAAGAAATAAAAAACAAAATTTTAGAAAATTATCCAGATTACATGGATTTAATTGATTTAATATTTTAATACAAAACCTCTAGATTGATAAACTTGTTTTATATCAATCTAGAGGTTTAAATATTTTTTATAGATATACAAACTGTTACAAAGTTGTAAAATAAAAAGATGAAGCTATTGAAAAATCAATATAATTTGCAACAAACACACATATTTTAGGCTAGAAAATGGATATTACCTATTTATACAACTGAAAATTTAATATATAATTAATCAGATGGTTAAAATATAAAAACATTAAAAGTTTTAATAAATGATAGGTAAAAATAAAATACGAGGTGATACCATGTATAGTGTTATAATTGTTGCGGCAGGAAGCGGAAGGAGAATGAACTTAGACGTAAATAAGCAGTTCATAAAATTAAGAGAAAAAGAAATCATAGCGCATACAATTCAAGTTTTTTACGAAAATATAAATATAGATGAAATTGTGGTATGTATAAAAAAAGAAGAGGAAGATTTTTTTAAGGAAAATATAATAAATAAATATAACTTTAAAAATATAAAAATAGCATATGGTGGAAAAGAAAGACAAGACTCAATATATAATGGATTAAAAAAATTAGATAAAAATTGTGATATAGTACTTATTCATGATGGAGCGAGACCTTTTGTAGACCATAGAATAATAAATGAATCTATAAAAATGGCTAAAGAAAAAAAGGCCGTAGTTGTAGGTGTACCAGTAAGTGATACTATAAAAATAGTATCTGATGGTACAGTACAAGAAACTCCAGAAAGAAGTCTATTGTGGGCAGCACAAACCCCTCAAACTTTTGAATATAATCTTATAATAAATGCTTATGAACAAGCGTATAAAACTAACTATTATGGAACAGATGACTCAATGCTAGTAGAAAATATAGGGCAAAGTGTTACGATGGTAATGGGTTCTTATGAAAATATAAAAATAACTAGTCCAGAAGATTTAAATATAGCAGAACAAATATTAAATATGGAAAAAAGAGATGAAGTGAATAGTAGAAGGAGAATTATATGAGAATAGGATTGGGATATGATGTACACAAATTGACAGAAGAAAGAAAACTTATAATTGGTGGAGTAGAGATACCACATGATAAAGGTTTACTAGGTCATTCTGATGCTGATGTATTGATACATGCAATAATGGATTCTATTTTAGGGGCATTAGCTTTAGGCGATATAGGTAAGCATTTCCCAGATACAGATGAAAAATATAAGGGAATAGATAGTATGAAATTATTAGAACATGTATATAATCTAATAACAAGTAAAGGATATAAAATTGGTAATATAGATAGTACTATAATTGCTCAAAGTCCTAAGATGGCTCCTCACATTGAGCGTATGAGAAAAAACATAGCAAAAGTTTTAAATACAGATATTGAAAACATAAATATAAAAGCAACTACAGAAGAAGGTCTTGGTTTTACAGGAGCAAAACAAGGAATAGCTTCACAAAGTATTTGTTTATTATTATTGACAAGTCAGAATAATTAATATATTATTAGTAATAAGTTTAATGGATATCAAATAATAGGCCTATATAGAATATCTATAATATGTGAATTTAAGTAAAATTAATATAAATATAAAATTAGCTATGATAAAGAAATAGTAAAATGACGAAATCTTCACAGAGAGAAAACAGAGGTGAGAGTTTTCAAGAGGAAGTCTTTGAACCTGTCTTTTAGCTTAAAGGTATAAAAATCTTTACGGTAGGAACCGTTACATTCCCTAAAGAGAGCTATTTATATAGCTAACTAGAGTGGTACCGCGGAAATCAAACCTTTCGTCTCTATACTTGTATAGAGATGAGGGGTTTTTTATATTTTCAGGAAAACAATATTCAGGAGGAATTTATTAATGAAAATGTCTAAAATGTTTATGCCAACATTGAAGGAGATTCCAGCAGATGCTGAAATCACAAGCCATCAATTAATGGTGAGGTCAGGAATGATAAAAAAAATGACTTCAGGAGTTTATAATCAATTGCCAATGGGGTTAAGGGTATTCAAAAAAATTGAGCAAATAATTAGAGAAGAATTAAATAAAAAAGATTGTCAAGAAATATTATGTGCGGCTTTACTTCCATCAGAATTGTGGAAAGAATCTGGAAGATGGACTGCTATGGGTGCAGAAATGTTTAGGTTAAAAGATAGAACAGAAAGAGAGTACTGCCTTGGGCCAACGCATGAAGAAGCTTTTACTGACATAATAAGACAAGAGATTACTTCATATAAACAATTACCACTGAACTTGTATCAAATACAAGTAAAGTATAGAGATGAGAGAAGACCAAGATTTGGTGTTATGAGAACTAAGACTTTTACAATGAAGGATGCATACAGCTTTGATGTAGATGAAGCAGGGTTAGATAAATCATATCAAGATATGTTTGATGCATATGTAAGTATATTTGATAGATGTGGATTAGACAATAGCCCAGTACAGGCAGACTCAGGAGCTATAGGAGGTTCTACATCAGCTGAGTTTATGGTTAAATCAGAAGTTGGAGAAGATGAAGTTGTATTCTGTAGTGGATGTGACTATGCAGCCAATGTAGAAAGAGCAGAGTCTTGTAATGCAGTATCAGAAAAAGAAGAAATGAAGGAATTAGAAGAAGTTCATACACCAGGAGCATCTACAATAAAAGAATTAGAAGAGTTTTTAAATGCTTCTCCAGATAAATTTGCTAAGACTTTAGTATATGAAGCAGATGGGAAAACAGTTGTAGTTGTTGTAAGAGGAGATAGAGAAGTTAATGAAGTTAAGGTATCTAATGCAATAGGTTCTGTTATAGAATTTGCACTTGCTACAGACGATGTTGTAAGAGAAGTAACTAATGCAGAGGTTGGGTTTGCTGGGCCAATAGGAGTAAATGCTGATTATGTCTTTATAGATAAAGAAATTGTTGAGCAAAGAAATATAGTTGTTGGAGCTAATAAAACTGAGTATCACATAAGAAATGCTAACTATGGAAGAGATTTTGAAGGTATAGTTGGAGACTTTAGAAATGTTCAAGAAGGTGACAAATGTATAGTGTGTGGTAAACCTCTTGAAATAGCTAGAGGTGTTGAAGTAGGACACATATTTAAGTTAGGAACTAAATACTCAGAATCTATGAATGCAAACTTTATTGATAGAGATGGTAAATCAAAACCTATAATAATGGGATGCTATGGTATAGGTGTAGAAAGAACAGCAGCAGCTATAATTGAGCAACATAATGATGAAAAAGGTATAATTTGGCCTTTATCAGTAGCTCCATATCATGTTGTGATAGTTCCAGCAAATATGAAAAATGAGGAACAAATGTCATTAGCTGAAAAGATATATAATGATTTACAAGATATGGGTGTTGAAGTCTTATTAGACGATAGAGATGAAAGAATTGGTGTTAAATTCAACGATTCAGAATTAATAGGAATACCTATGAGAATTACAGTAGGTAAAAATATTGATGAAGGTAAAGTAGAATTTAAACTTAGATACGAAGAAGATAAAGAGTTAATTAAAATAGAAGAAATAAGTGAAAAAGTAAAAGCAGAATTTATCAAAAACAATGTTAAGTTAGGATAATAATTTAAAGAAAGCTACTGTATAGATAATCAGAGTTGTACTTTATAAATGCCCTTTTATCTATATAAAAAAGATAAAAGGGTGTTTTTGTATAAAAACATAATAAATGAGGAGGTAATTAAGATGGCAAAAAATGAAAAACAATTTGTTGAAGAAATAACAAAGATGGAAGATGATTTTCCACAGTGGTATACAGATGTTATAACTAAGACTGATTTAGTTGATTATGCACCAGTAAAAGGATTTATGGTCATAAAACCATACGGATATGCTTTATGGGAAAAAATGCAAGAATTTATGGATAAAAAATTCAAAGAAACTGGACACAAAAACTGTTATTTTCCATTATTGATACCAGAAAGTTTATTAAACAAAGAAGCAGAGCATGTTGAGGGGTTTGCTCCAGAAGTTGCATGGGTAACACATGGAGGAAATAAAAAACTAGAAGAAAGATTATGTGTAAGACCTACTTCAGAAACTATAATATGTACAATGTATGCTAAATGGCTAAAATCATATAGAGAGTTACCATATCTTTATAATCAATGGTGTTCAGTTGTTAGATGGGAAAAATCAACTAGACCTTTCTTAAGAACATCTGAATTCTTATGGCAAGAAGGTCATACATTACATGAAACAGCAGAAGAAGCACAACAAGAAACAATACAACAATTAGAAATATATAAAGCTTTATGTGAAGAATTGCTTGCAATGCCAGTTGTATCTGGTCAAAAAAGTGAAAGTGAAAAATTTGCAGGTGGTGAAAGAACATATACTATAGAAGCTATGATGCATGATGGGAAAGCATTACAATCAGGTACAAGTCACTTCTTAGGACAACACTTTACAAAAGCGTTTGATATTACTTTTGCAGATAGAGAAGGTAACTTAGCTAATCCATATCATACATCTTGGGGAGCATCTACAAGACTTATAGGTGGGCTTATAATGACTCATAGTGATAATAGAGGTTTAGTATTACCACCAAGAGTAGCCCCAATACAAGTTGTTATAGTTCCTATAGCTGCTAAAAAAGGCAATGTAATGGAAACTGTTGATAAAATATATGCAGATTTAAAAGCTAAAGGAGTAACTGTAGAAGTTGATGATAGAGATAACTATACAACTGGATGGAAATTTAATGAGTGGGAAATGAAAGGTGTACCAGTAAGAATTGAAATTGGACCAAAAGATATAGAAAATAATCAAGCTATGATATTTAGAAGAGATACTCTAGAAAAGAGTTCTATGCCTCTAGAAGGATTAGCTGATGCTGTATATGATTTATTTGATGTTATACACAATGATATGTTTGAAAAAGCAAGAAAACATAGAGAAGATAATACATCTGTAGTTGAAAATATGGATGAATTTAGAAAGGCCTTGGAAGAAAAACCAGGATTCATAAAAACTATGTGGTGTGGAGATGCTGAATGTGAGGCTAAGATTAAGGAAGAGACAGGGGCGACTATAAGATGCCTACCTTTTGAACAAGAAAACTTAGGTCACAAGTGTATATATTGTGGAAAAGAAGCAGACCATATGGTAGTAATGGCAAAAGCTTACTAGAATCAAATATTTAAATGTAAAAATAATTTAGCTGGGATGTAAAGTATTAAATACTTTATCCCAGTTTTTTATTGTTTAATATTCTACTAAGATTAATAATACTTTCAATGGGTGATAATAATATAACTGAGTAGATTAAAGATTTGAAAAAGTAAAATTTTAAATTTAAATAATGTTAAAGAAGATTCTAATAGCAAGGAACATGTAGAAGAAGGATTTAGAAATTACAATAAAATTGCCGAAAAGCCCCCTTCTTTAGATGTGGGGATGAAAGGCAAGGTCTTAATATAAATAAAAGTCA